>NZ_BCQQ01000014.1 GCF_001552155.1 Actinomadura formosensis NBRC 14204
GGCGAGCGAACTGGTCACCAACGCCCTGCGGTATGCGTCCGCGTCGGATGACGATGTGACCTTGCGGCTGGACCGCACCGAGGACGGCGGGCTGTGGATGGAGGTCCAGGACGCCGCCTGCGCTCTGCCGTACATGCAGGAGGCGGACGCGACCAGTGAGGCCGGCCGTGGCCTGTTCATCGTGGACCGGCTCGCCCTGTGCTGGGGCGTCCGGCCGCTGGCCGGTAACGCCGGCAAGGTCATCTTCGCGGTTCTCAACCCGTGAAGACCGCGCGGAGGGGCGGTGGGAGGGGGCCGTCCCTCCGCGCATTACCGGCCAAGCCCACTACCCGTGCCGAGGCCCGTGCCCCGGTGGCGGGGTGAGCGTGGACGTGAAGTTCTCTCCGTCCACCAGCGGCTTGTCGAGGTCTACTCCAGCAGCCGCCATCCGGTCGTATTCGGCGAGCACGAGATCCTTCGTGCGATACGTCCCATACTTGGTGATCTCGTTGTTCTTCAGTCCGCCGGTCTCCGTCTGGAAGGTCTCCAGAATGTAATCGGCGTCCTCACGACTGATCCCGTAGAGGTGGAAGAAATAGGCGTCCAGCTCGGCGCGGATCTGAGCCCGCCGCTCCTCATCCCACCGGAACGGTTCCCCAGAGTCCCCGAGGTCACGAGCGAGCGGAGACATGTCGTACGCGGTGTAGATGAGTTCAAGTACTCGCGACTTCAGGAATGTTGTGTGTGGGGCGAGGTCCTGTGGTGTGGGGACGGGAAGTTGCTTGAGAGTGATGCGAGTCAGATGGATTCCGCCGACCTTTTGGCGTGCCACGTAATCATAGACGAAGGAGCATTGAGCAGCGATCAACGCTGCTGCCAGCGGAGCAGTCTGATAGGGCAGCATTAGGGGAAACGTGTAGCTTACGGCTGATAGCGGCAAGAACGCTGGGATGGCGGTGCGTTCGTCAGTGCTGCGGCAGACGTCGCGGCAACCAACAAGCCACGGTCGATCCCAGTCGAGTTCCCCCAGGCGGCGCGCAACGCCGTCTACCTTGACCTCTTTCCCTTTTCGGGTGGTGAGTATCTGCCCTTCATATGCAATCCAGTAGCGCGGGTAAACTACCGTAGATGGATCCTGCTTCTCATTGAGGGACGTGCGGCGATGGTCTTCATTGCCGATATCGTAATATGAATTGAATCGGTGGTCAAAGTGGTGGATCATCTTTCCTTCATAGACGGGAAGCATTTTTCTTTCGCCGCGTGTGAATGCATTCCCGATGAGTTCCCATCCGTCGCCTTCAAGTTGCTCTTTGGTGTGGAAGAGGTCGGAATCGTCTGTCATGTTGAAGTGATTCTTGAATGCGACCTTCCAGTGATTGCCATTCTTGGCAGTCTCGTCCCATAGAACTGGGACTCGTCGGTAGATTGTGGCGGTTAGATCGGCATCGCGGCGGGAACGGAAGATTGGGAGCGTCCCAGTGTTGGGGTTGATGAGCGCGATCTCCTCGGGGCTGAGTGTGAAGACTCGATCCGGCTGATCGAGGACGCTCGAGTCCTGAAGAAAGAACGCGAACTGAGCTGCTGATTCCCGAAGGTCTCGACCGACGAAAGAAATCAAGCAGAACTTATAGCTGAAGTGCACTCCAACAAAGAGAGGCTTGCTGTTTTCGAAGTCGTACAGGGACGCAACCGCACCGCGCTGCGTGAAGGCGCTGAAGAGGTGCTGTGCTCCTGCACCTGTGGCGATAGCTGTCGGGATGATGCAGCCAAAACGCCCCTCGGGTGCCACGATGGATGCGAATCGCTCAGCAAAGAGTTGGTCCGTCTGGAGCGAGTTGACACCCTTGACGGTGAGACCTTTGGCGCACAGCGGGAAAGCTTCCGAGCCGCTAACGAAGAGGAATGTCGACTTCACCATGCGACGTGCGGCGCGGAAATGCCTGCTTCCTCCAGGGTTCTCGCGTTCCCAGTCGGCGATTGCGGTCTTGCGTTGCGCGCCTGACAACTCGGCGATCCGAGGTTCGACAACGCTGAAGTACTTCTTCTCCTCGAAGTCGACCTTGTCCCACGGCGGGTTACCAAGCACACAGGAGAAGCCGCCCGCCCAGCCGGTGGCCGGGTCTACTTCCGCGCTACCGCCCTTGTCCGGGACGGTGAAGATCTCGGGGAACTCCAGGTGCCAATGGAAGAAGTGGTACCGCTCCTTCAGCCGCACGATCTCGTCGTGGACGTCCTGACCGGCGGCCGTCGCGTTCGGGTCCTGGAAGGCGCGGAAGACGTCGTGCGTGATCGGGGTCGGGGCGTCCTTGGTCTTGTGCCACATGAAGGCGGCGCACCAAGCGTCCGACATATGCACGGCATGGGTGTACTCGGCCGAGGACTTCCACTCCTCGTACGCGTCGGCCTGACGGTGGACGTCCCGGAGGGTGTTGGAAGGGGCAGCGGTGATGCGCCGCAGGCTCTCAGCGAAGGCGGTGTTGGCGACCTTCGTCTCCTCGAACAGGTCGAACAGGCCGCCTTGTCCCCCGCGCTCCTTATCGTTCTGCTTGGCGAGGAAGTTGGCGTAGGCAGCGTCGTCACCCTCGACCGGCTTGAACGCCTTCGTCGGAATGCCATCCTTCAGTAGGACCGGGGTTGCGCCGACGAGGCCGTTGCCGAGTTTGACGTGCGCGTCTAGGAACCCCAGGGGCTTGCCAGGCTCCAGGGCCTCCAGCCACAGCGACACCTTGGCCAGTTCGACGGCCATCGGGTTGAGGTCAACCCCGTACACGCACCGCGCGATGACTTCGTGCAACGCGTGGCGTACCGCGTCCAACGTCGGTTCGGGGTTGTTCTCGCGGACGGCGGCGACGCGCTTGGCGATGCGGCGGGCCGAAGCGACCAGGAAGTGTCCGGAGCCGCAGGCCGGGTCGCAGACGGTCAGGGACAGCAGCTCGGAGACGATCGCCTCGGTGGGGTCGGGTTCGCCGGCTGCGGCGGCCTTTTCCTCGCCGCGCTTCTGGGCGTCGTCGATGACGGGGTTGAGCGTGGAGTCGAGCAGCGTCTCGATCAGGGAACTCGGCGTGTAGTACGAGCCGGTCTTCTTGCGGTCGTTGCCGAGCCGGTCGACCAGCTCGAACGTCCGCTCCACTGCGCTGTGCTTGGGGACGAGTTCGAGGAGCGACTCGTAGATGGAGCCGAGTTCCTCCGCGCCCATGTTGCGGTAGTCGACCGGGCGCCAGCGCCGCGTGTCGCCGTCGTGGATGCGGGACAGGTGGCGGACGGCCTCCAGCAGGTGCACGTTCGACAGGACGAGTCCGTGTAGCGGGGCGTCGGCGGGGGCGTCGTCGTAGAGGCCGCCGAGTCCGGGGATGCCGAGTTCGGGGCGCCCGTTCTCGTCCCCGAGGGCGTCCAGCACGATCTTGAGGGCCTGGTAGAGGTCGGTGTGCGCGGTGCCGCGCCGCCGCATCGCCTGCTGCCGGAGCCGCTCGGACGAGAAGTACTTCCGGTACCGCTCGCGGACCTCGTCCGGTGTGCCCTTCGGGTGGAGGACGTCGCGGTCCTCGGCGACGAACAGGAAGATCAGCCGGTAGGCGAGGCGGAGCAGCGCGCCGTGGAAGGCGTGCACGTCCAGGTCGCGGAGCAGTTCGGTGTTGGCGGGGTGCTTGAGGAAGCCCGTCCCGAGCGCGGTGATGGCCCTCTGGACGCCGTCGCGGTGGTGGTCGAGGGCGCGGGTGCCGGAGTCGATGGCGTCCGTCCGCCACTTCTCCAGCCAGCAGGCGGACGGGGCGGCGCCGTCGTCGACGGCGAAGCGGGAGGCGTGCAGGAGGCGGTACAGCAGCACGAACTCGCTGAACAGCTCCCCGTCGAAGATCGCCTCAAGGTCGAATTCGACGTAGGCGGCGGTGGCGAGGGCGCTGGAGTCGCGCAGCAGCCTGAGCTGGCGTCCGTTGGTCAGCACGGCCCACAGGTGGGCTTCGGTGCGGTTCAGGCACTCCTGCATCAGCGACTGCGGCGGGATGGTGCCGGGGCCGCCGGGGCGAGTGTCGAGCCGGGCGTTCCAGGCGGCCAGGTGGATCGGGACGTGCGTCCACCGGTGGCTGATCGCGAACGTCTTGGTGCCGTCGTCGGCCTCGATGCCGGACGCGCCGAGGGCGGTGAGGCGGCCGAAGCTCAGCTCGGCGAACAGCGGCTCCAGCCACTGGCGGATCGCGAGGCCGGTGGGGTCGGCGGGGGTCTCCGCCTCCGGCGCGACGGGCAGCTTGCCGCGCAGCTCCTTCCACACCGCCTTGAGGTACTCCCAGTGGCGCTCGGCCTCGTCGCGGACGGAACGCGAGCCGAAGATGTCGTAGTCGGCGGGCTTGGAGCCCTGGACGTCCTTCCCCTCGGAAATCCTGACGAGCATGTCGGCGGGGAGGAGGCCGCCGATGGTGTGGACGGCGGAGAAGATCTGCGTGCGGGCGGTGGCGGACATCAGGCGGCACCTCCGGAGACGACACCGGTCACGGGCAGGTACACGTAGGCGCCGAGGACGTCGGCGGGCTTCTGCGCCTTCACGTCCACGCCCCGGATGATCTCGCCGGCGGCGCTGCGGACGCGGCGGTGCGAGTCGCGGAGTTCGGCGGCGAGCCCGTCGCCGTACTCGTTGAGATGCTCCGCGGCGTCGGGCAGGGCGTCCAGGAGCCGTTTCATCGTCCGCTCTCCGAAGGTGGGGTCGGTGTTCTCGTCGGCGGTGGCGTGCGGCAGGCGTGCGGCGTCCACGGCGGACAGCCACGTCGCGTCGGCCGGTGAGCCCTCGAAGGCGAGGAGCCGGGCGTCCTCGGCGACGAGCTGCCGCTCGCCCGCGCGGGACGGCAGCGTCAGGTGGAACCGGTAGCGGACGAGCAGCAGCGTCGTCCGGGTGGTGACCGCTCTCGTCCGGATGACGCCGCAGCGGCGGGCCGGGCGGGGGCCGTCGGTCTGGGAGTCGAGCGCGGCGTTGAGGAGGTGGCCGGCGAGCGCTCCGACGACCGGGTCCGTGCGGACGAGCGCCGCCTCGCCGCGCGACACCGCCGACACGGTCCGGAACGGGACCTGCTTGCCGTTCTCGATGATCCCGCCTCCGAGCATCGGCGCCAGCACGTCGCGGAGGCCGACGGGGCTCCCGCTCAGGTCGGCGCCGAAGTCGCCGGGGGCGTCGCCGCCCTCGTAGAGGACGCCGTCCAGAGCGGCGAGGGAATGGCGGACGAAGTCGCGGATCTCGCCGGCGTCGCCGAGCGCGTCCCGCGTGGCGTCGACCTCGCGTTTGACCTCCTCGGGACGGATGGTGTTCTGCGCGAACCGGGACCGGGACGCCTTCTCGCGCTCGACCGTGGAGTTCCACTCCTGTTCCAGCTCGGCGGCCTTCTCGTTGACGGTCTGGACGTCCTCGGCGCCGAACAGCGCCTCCTGCTCGCCGCGCTCGCGGCGCATCAGCAGCCACTCGACGATCGCGTCCGTCACACCCGACGACGCCTCGTCCGGGACGGAGACGGAGATGCCGAGGTCCTGGCGGATCTGCCGGTGCTTGCGGATCAGCACTTCCAGGACCTTGCCGTCGATGCCGTTGTCGCTGCCGTAGAGGGTGATGACCTTGACCTCGGCGCGCTTCTGGCCGTAGCGGTCGACGCGTCCCTCGCGCTGGTCGTGCCGGGCCGGGTTCCACGCGAGGTCGTAGTGGACGACGGCGTCGAAGTGGTGCTGGAGGTTGACGCCCTCCGACAGGCAGTCGGTCGCGACGAGGACACGGCGGGCGTCCGGGTCGTCGGCCGTCTCCTCGGCGAGCTCCTCGATGCGCTGGATGCGCTGCTGCGGGGACAGGGTGCCCGTCACGGCCTTGACGACCGTCTTGCGGCCGAGCTTTCCCCTGAGATGCTCGGCGACATAATCGGCGGTCGGGATGTAGCGGCAGAAGACGATCGGGTCGTAGCCGTCCTTGAGCAGCGCCTTCAGGTGCTTGATGAGGGCCTTCAGCTTCAGGTCCGCGGCCGGGCCCTCCAGGTCCGCGGCGCGGTCGGCGAGCGCGGCGAGCCTGGCCCCCGCGTCATCGGTCTCCGCGCCGGGCGCGACGTCCAGGCCCTCAAGGGCGTCGCCGTCGGCGGAGTCGCGGGTCAGCGGCGCGCCCAGCTCGTCGGCCTCCTCCGCGGTGGCGGCGGACGCGGCGGCCGACCGGGTCCGCAGCGTCTGCGCGGCGGCGCGCGGCGAGGACACCAGCGACCGCAGCAGCGCGATCGCCGACCACCAGGCGATCCGGGCCTCGCGCCGGCCCTGCTCCCCGGCGACGGTGACCCGCTCGCTCGCGTAGCCGATCGCGTCCTCCAGCAGCGACCGGTAGCCGGGCGACAGCTTGTAGGTCTCGTCCTTGAAGAACCGGTCGGCGGGGAACTCGGTCTCCTCGTCGAGGTACTTGCGGATGTCGGCGCGGCGCCGCTGGACGAAGTGCAGGGCGAGGCGGGCGCGGTCGGAGCCGCTGTTCATGTCCAGGTCGCCGAACTCGGGCTTCAACAGGGCCAGGAGGTTCCGGAACGAGTTTTCCTTGCCGCTGTGCGGGGTCGCGGTCACCAGCAGCAGATGACGGTTCTCGTCCTTGGCGATGCGTTCGAGCAGCTCGTAGCGGCGCTGGCTCTGCTGGGAGGCCCGGTCGTCGGCGGCGACGCAGGTGTGGGCCTCGTCCACGATCACCAGGTCGGGGCAGCGGCGGACGAAGTCGTCGCGGTGCCGGTGCGACTTGATGAAGTCCGTGGAGACGATCACGTGGGGGTGCTTGTCGAACAGGGACTGGCCCATGTCCAGGTCCCGTTCGAGCCGGGTGACCGTGGAGGACAGGACGAGTTCGGCGTCGATGCCGAACTTGGCGCGCAGCTCGTCCTGCCACTGCTCGGCCAGCGCCGGCGAGCACAGCACCGCCAGGCCCTTCGCCTCGCCCTGCGCCAGCAGCTCGCTCGCGATCAGGCCGGCCTCGACGGTCTTGCCGATGCCGACGTCATCGGAGATCAGCATCCGGACGGTCTTCTGCCGCAGCGCCATCATCAGCGGGACGAGCTGGTAGGCGCGCGGCTCCACCGCGATCCCGGCCAGCGACCGGAACGGGCCCGCGCCCGACCGGAACCCGATGCGCAGCGCGCTGCGCAGCAGGCCCGCGGCGCGCGAGTCGCCGAGATCCTGCGGCGACGGCGCCGCGAACTCCGCTCCCCGGACGTCCTCGAACGCCGGGAACACCGCGGCGATGTCGTCGTCGGCGCCGCCGAGCGGGCGCAGCACCAGCATGTCCGGGGCGCTCTCGGGCAGCACCACCCATTCGCGGTCGCGGACCGAGACCAGGGAACCGGGGGTGTAGTCCGTTGTCGGCTGTGTCATTGGTGGCAGAACCCTCGCGTCGTCGTGCTCGGTGGGTGTCGTAGGTGCATCAGGCGGCTGGGGGCATCAGGTGCGGGGAGAGGCGCCGAAATAGCTCGGGGTCTCGGCGACGATCGCGTCCCAGTCGGCGTCGTGGGGGAAACGGATCACTTCCCAGCCCTGCGTGTCCAGCCGCTGCTCCGCCCGGCGGTCGCGCTCCTTGACGTTGGCGTGCTCGTGGACGGGACCGTCCACGAACACCGCGACCGGCACGCCCGGCAGCCGGTACACGAAGTCGGGGCGGGCCTGCGCGTCGGCGACGTACGTCTGCGCCTCGTCGGGCATCCGCAGACCGCGCTCCTTCAACCAGGCGATGAACCGCTTTTCGAGCGAGCTGTCGGACTGGGCGGACAGGCGCGCCTGCTGCTCGGTGCGGGACTCGCCGCGTCCGGTCGCGGTGGTCTTCGCGCGGGACAGGCGCACCAGGATGTCCTTGATGGCGTGCCGGTCGATCGCCCCGTGGTCGAGCTGGTTGCCGTAGGTGAGCAGGCAGTCGTAGCAGCCGCGGGCGCACGGCCGGTCCGGTCCCTTGTGGGGGGACGACCCCCCGCGCCCCCCGGAACTGCCCGATCGCGGGCCGCCGAGGTCGTCGCCGTTCTCGTCGAAATGGCAGATGTCCAGGGCCGCCTTCGCCGCCTTCGCGAGCGCGCCCGGCGTCGACTGCATCAACCGCAGCACGCCGGCGCCGCCCTCGGCCGCCTCGGTGAACAGCATCCGGTCGCGGGGCCCCTCGTCGGGCGGCAGCAGCTCGCTCGACAGCTCCGAGTCCTCCAGCTCGAACGCCGCCTCGATCCCGCGTTCGAGGGCGTACATCAGCGACAGCGCGACCGGCTCGTCCAGCGGCTGGGCGAGCTGGGCGACGAGGATGTTGCGGCGGTCCTCCACGTACGGGATGACGCGCTTCTTGTGCTTCTTCTCGTTCCCGTCGGCGTCCACGACCGGCATCTCGCTGGAGTCGCCGGACGCCTCCGACGCGGCCTTCTCGGTCATCCACTCGCCGGTCGCGGGATCGAGCCAGAAGCCGTCCGGCTCGCCGTCCTTCGCGCGCAGCCGGCCCAGGTTCGTGATCCGGACCGTCGCCGAGTCACCGAAGGACAGGGTGGCGATGTCCCCCTCGGCGTCGGTCACCGTGGCGTCCTGGCGGCCCGGCCGGGCGCCGTGGTCGGTGAACCGGTACGACGTGACGAGGCGGAACCCGGCCCTGCGGCGCTCCTCCTCGTCGGAGGAGATCCGCGCGCGGGCCTTGGTGTAGACGGTGTGCATCTGCAGCAGCCCGTACTTGGCCTCGGGCAGCCGCTCCTTGCACATCTGGCAGAGGTCGGCGCTGTCGGTGGCGTCGTGGTGGTAGCCGCAGCTCGCGCAGCGGCGGGCCTCGGAGGTGACGACGTCGCCCGTCCCGCCCGGCGGGAGCTGGATGCGGGTCACCTGGTAGCGGGCGCCCTCGTGGTAGATCAGCGCGCCCGGCCCGAACTCGCGGATCGCCAGGAACCGGGGGCGCTGCAGGTAGTCGCCGTCGCGGAAACGGCGGTCCTGCATGTTGATGTAGGCGGCCAGCGGAAGGCGCGGGAACGAGTAGCCCGGCAGGAAGCCCTCGCTGGCCAGGTACCGGTGCGGGCCGAAGTCCGAGAGCACCGAGCGGCTCTCCGCCGACTGGTTCTTCAGCAGGTCGAGCTGCGTCTCCGCCTCGCGGCGCCGGCCGACGGCGATCTTGTTGTCACGGTCGGAGAGCGTGGTGTCCAGGACGCGGCGGTTCTGCTCCGCCTGGTCCACCAGCGCCGCCTTGAACAGCCTCCGCCAGCGGTCGAAGGCCCGGTCGAACCGGTCTGGGGCGCCCTTGACCGTCTTCTCGATCCAGTCGTCCTCCCACCAGACCGTGGCGGCGAAGTCGCCCAGCAGCCCGTCGAACACCTGCTTCGCGGCCCGCACGGCACGCTTCTGCGCGGCCTCGTCGTGAATCGCCTGGAAGACGGTGTCGTGCAGCGGAAGCGGCGGGTCGGGGCGGCGGGAGTCCTCGTCATAGCTGATGTCGATGATCGCCGGGATGTTGTTGTGCAGCTCCAGGCCCGTTTCGGCGAGCCAGATCGCGTGGATGTGCGACCTGACGAGGTCCTCGTTCGCCAGGTCGAGGCGCGGCGGCGCGACCGCGCCCGCCACCATCCGTGCGGACCGCCGGAAGTAGTACTGGTCGTGGCTGTTGCCGGTCGCGCAGTAGGTGGTGACGAGCGCGGGCTGTCCGGACCGTCCCGCCCGCCCGCTGCGCTGGGCGTAGTTCGCGGGAGTCGGCGGCACGTTGCGCATCATCACCGCGTTGAGGGCGCTGATGTCGACGCCCAGCTCCATCGTGGGTGAGCAGTACAGCAGCTTCAGCTTCGCCTCGCTGAACGCCTCCTCGCGCTTGCGCCGCTCCTCCGGATCGACCTGGGCGGTGTGCTCGCGGGCGATGAGGCCGCCGAGTTCCGCGGCGGTGTGGCGGTACAGGTCACGGAAGAAGACGTTGACGCGGGGGCCGTCGCCGCTGGCGTAGGTGCGGGTGAGCGGGTCGTGGGCGCCGACCTCGCCGGTCCCGGCCCGCCACACCAGGCACGCCGCCGAGACGCGGTAGCCGGTGACGGCCGGGCCGGTGGGACGGCGGCCGCGCCTGGCCCACCCGGGCGTCACCGACACCTCCTTGACCAGGTTCGCCTTGCTCAGCACCTTGAGCAGCTCCTCGATGAGCTGCTGGGCGTCGTCCACCGACAGGTCGCCGAAATGCACGCGCCGCAGGTACTTGCCGAACTTGCCGCGGCCCGACAGGAACAGGCCCGAACGGTCGATGCCGGGGCGGGAGCCCTGCGGGTAGGCCGTGCCGACCTTCGGGTCGTCTCCTCTGGACAGGACCCACGGGTCGACGAGCCGCTCCTCGCTGGCGCGGCGGAGGCTGTCGAAGTCGTCCCGGAAGTACTGGACGTCGATGGCGAGGGAGCGGCGCATCTCGTCCAGCAGTGCCCGCATGATCTCGGCGCGGCGGCCCGGCTCGGCGTCGCGCAGCGCCCGGTGCGTCGTCTCCCAGCGGTCCTGCTTGGCGGCCAGCCAGTCGAGGTCCTCGTAATCGATCTTCAGCAGGCCCGTCTGCTCCAGGTTGGGCATGGTGACGCGCCAGCCGCGCTCAAGGTCGAGGTAGAGCTGGAACGCGACGACGTCCCGCAGCGTCCGCGCCGCGTTGCGGGCCATCGACGGGGGCAGGTCGGATGAGCCGGTGTAGTCGGCGACGTCCAGGCCGAGGGCGCCGACGACCTTGGACGCCAGATCCTCGTGGCTGATTCCCTCGTCGCCCGCCTCGACCGCCGCCCGGTAGAGCGCGCCGCGAAGCTGGGTGATCTGGACGAAGTCGTTGAAATGACCGGCCTGAAGGGAGGCGTCCTGCCGGTTGTCGACGAAGGTGAGCAGCTTGCGGGCTTCCCTGACGAGTGCGCCCTCCGGCACCGCCCGCAGGAAACGGATGATCGACGCCGACACCAGCGACGTCGCCGAGGAACGTCCCTCCTGGTCGAGCGTAGCCAGCTTGGCGAAGTCCTTGCCGCGGACCTGCTCGTAGCTCACCCCGCAGTGCAGGCAGAACCGGAACGGCGCCGGGATGAACGCGGCGTCCAGTTCGCCGTGCCCTTCGACACCGTAGGGATCGACGCGGACGGGGACGGGGAGCTTCGAGCGGTGGTTGGCGCGCACGACCTCCTGCCCGGTGTCGTCCACCTCCAGCCACGCCTCCGGCAGGCGGCGGTCGCCGACCGCTTCCTCGACGGTGCGCGGCCAGGGCCGGCCCGAATCGACGTACAGATAGCCGTCGCCCTCGCGGCCGCCCGACGCCGCGGTGTCACGGCGCGGCTCGTAGCGGACCATGCCGTCCTTATCCGTCCGCCACACGGTCAGGTACTCCTGGCCGCACTCCCGGCAGAACGCCAGCGGCAGGAGGATCTTGCCGTCCGACCCCGGCTGGACGAGCTGGTAGTCGCGGGTGAGCTCGCGCGATGACGGGTCCTCCAGGGTGACGTAGACCGTGTCGCCCTTGGACAGGAACTGGTGCAGCCGGAACGCGAACAGCGGACGTTCGGTCACCGAGTGCCGGGCCTCCGAGCCGGCCTCCAGGGTGCGGCGGATCGCCTCCGCGCAATCGTTTTCGGGGACACCGGACTCCCCGGCGAGGTCGGCGGCGGCCTCCTCGATCTTCGCGGGCTGCTGCCGGACGAGACGCCCCGCCGGGTCCTCGGCGAGACCGAACCGCGTCTCGATCCAGCGGGCCAGCGGATCCTTCACCAGGTCGTCGTACGCGCGCGGAGCGGCGCCGGTCCGCAGCCGCTGCGCCGGCACCGTGTCCGGGGGCTCCCCGGTGGCGCGCACCAGCGTCTCGCCGATGACGTTGTCCTTGTCGACCTCGGTCCCGAAGAGGATGGTGGCGACGCGGGCCACCTCCTTCTTCTGGTCCTCGAAGGTGCCCTCGCTCGACATCGTCGCCGATGTGCCGATGCACCGCAGGTTCTCGGCCTGGCACGCCTCGCGCACCCGCCGGATGAGCAGGGCGACGTCCGCGCCCTGGCGGCCCCGGTAGGTGTGCAGCTCGTCGAAGACCAGGAACTCCAGGCCCTTCGCCATCCGGATCAGCGAACTGCGATCCCTCGGGCGGGTGAGCATCAGCTCCAGCATCACGTAGTTGGTCAGCAGGATGTCCGGCGGATTCTCGCGGATCTCCCTGCGGCGCTCGTCGTCCTCCTGCCCGGTGTAGCGGGCGAAGGTGACCGGCTCGTTGCCTTTTCCGTAGCCGTCCCGCAGATACTTCTTCAGTTCATTGACCTGGCTGTTGACCAGGGCGTTCATCGGATAGACGATGATCGCCCGGACGCGCTTTTGCGATGTGGTCTCGCGTTCGCGCAGCACCCGGTCGACGATGGGCACGATGTAGGACAGCGACTTGCCGGAGCCGGTGCCGGTCGTCAGGACGTAGGACTGCTCGCGCCTGGCCGCCTCGATCGCTTCGAGCTGGTGGCGGTGCAGCGTGAGCGGGCGCCCGTTGATCTTCGTGCCCTTCCGGGTCTTGCCCGCCTGGAAGATGCGTGCGCACTCCTCGTGCAGGAGCCTGCCGCTGCCGCTCAGTTCCGAGACGGTGCCGCCCGACGCGAAGAACGGGTTCAGCGACACCCACGGGTCCGGCCACTGGGACTTGTCGTCCAGGGTGCTCTCGACATACGCGGCGATGCGGTCGTCGCGGATGATCGTCCCGCCCTCGGTGAACTCGCGGTAGTCCTTGATGAGCTGCCGGTGCAGGCCGAACACGTCCATCACCGAACCCGCCGGACGCGGCCTCTCCGGCACCGGAGCCGGTTCGGGCGCGGGCGTCTCATCGGTCGACGCGAGGTAGCGGACCGGATCGTAGGACTCCCAGTCCTCCACCGCCGCCTCGCCCTCGGCGAAGGGAAGCAGCGCCTCGCGGACCGCCACCGCGTCGGCCGGCCGGTCCTCCGGCTGCTTGTTGAGGAGCCGCTCGACCAGCCGGGCCATGTCCTCGGGGACGTCCGAACGCAGCAGCCGCAGTGGGGCCGGCTCCTCCAGGCGGTGCTTGTTCCCCAGCTCCAGCGCGTTCTCGCTCACGAACGGCGGGACACCCGTCAGCAGCTCGTACAGCATGCAGCCGAGCGCGTACAGGTCGGCGGCCTGCGTCACCGCCGCGTTGAGGAACTGCTCGGGGGCCATGTAGCGGGCGGTGCCCACCGTGACCCCGGTGCTCGTCACCCGGCCGGCCTCGGCGTCGTCGATGATCCGGCCCATGCCGAAATCGAGGACCTTGACCTGCCCGCCGGGAAGCAGCATCACGTTCGCGGGCTTGAGGTCGCGGTGGACGATCCCGGCGCGGTGCGCGACCGACAGGCCGTCCGCGATCTGCGCGCCGAGAGCCGCGGCCCAGGCCACCGGAAGCTGGGCGTGCTCACCGGTCAGCACCCGCAACGTGTGGCCCTTGAGAAGCTCCATGGCGATGAACGGCAGGCCGTCGCCCTCATCGAGGCCGCCCGCGATGATGCGAGGCAGGTTCGGGTGCTCGTTGAGGCGCCGCATGATGCGGACCTCGCGCTCGAACCGCTGGACGGCCTTCACATCGGCGCGCGAGTCGATGACCGCACCCGTCCGGCTGCGCAGGATCACCTTCACCGCGACCTCACGGTCCCGGTCTCCGCCATTCGCCTGGAGATCGACGGCGCGGTGGACCTCTCCCATGTTGCCCTTGCCGAGAGGGCCCGTCACACGGAACCGGTCCGCGATGCACTCCACAGTCACAGCCACACCTTCATCTTCCAACTCGCCTCTGTGGAGGCGGGGTGCATCAGACATTTGTTGGCCACCACAGGCCTATTAACGCGCACACCGCGTTTTTGAACAGATCGCGGAGCCCCGGATGCCGACGAAGTCCCGGTCTTCATCGCCACTCGGCTTCATGGGGAAGCAGCGCACCGCTGTTGAGAGTGGTGGCGACAAGGTCCGCCGTCTCGTTTGCGCGGGCCGCGGCTTTCCGCGCGCTGGTGCGGAGTTCGTGGATCTTCCGGAACGCGTGACCGTAGGCGGTCTGCTCATCGAGCGGGAGCAGCGGGATACGCAGCCGGGACGGCACGAGCTGATATGTGGAGGAGCCGGTCGTCGCCTGGCTGACGTTGTCGGGCGCGCTGACGAAACCGGCGAGGAACCAGGGATCCAGCCGTCCAGGGTCGGGGCGGAGCAGAAACATGCCGTTGCCGAGTAGGCATCCGGCGTCGTCCTCATCGGCCACGCGGGTCGCGACACCCTGCGGGCCGACGATCTGCGTGAGGAGGACGTCCCCCGTCTCGACGGTGACCGGGTCGGCCAGGTGCAGTTCGCCTGTGTCGCCGCCGGCGGGCGCCCCGCCGATCAGGTCACGTGCTCGAAGGACGGGACGGCCTGCCAGGTCGGCGGGCAGGGCATCGGCGGATGAGGCCCGGACGCCGCGATGGACGGCGAGCGCCCCGCCGCGGGCCAGGTCGGCGACGGTGGCGCTGCGCCAGGTGCGGTTGGTCTCACCGGCCGATGTCCACGGCCCGATCCTGCTCGCCTCGGCCAGGGCCGCCACATGCGCCCTGAGACGCCCGGCGAGTTCGGTGACGTGCCGGAGGGCCGCGTCAGGACTGATCACCGGCGCGGAGCGGACGTGCCGTGCCGGTGAGAGGTCGACGAGTTCGTCCAGGAGATCGATCGCGGGCACGGCCCGGGCGGTTCCCGGGATGTCGGCGAAATCGGCCGAGTCGCCGAACGCCTCCCAGGTGCCGCGGATCGTCTCCTGGAGCGCGCCCTGGTCCGCGGCCTTGCCCTGGTCGGGCGCCGGGTCCGCGGCGGTGGCGGACTGGTCGGCCATGTCCATCAGCAGGACCGGGTCCCGGCCGGGGCGGTCGGCTTCGGGACGCCGGAGTATCCACAGGTGAAGCCCGATGTGGTGAGGTACGGCCAGGCCCGCCGGAAGCGCGATGACCGCGCACAGCGCTCCCTGCCGGAGCAGCTCAGCTCGGATCCGGCGGCCGGACGGCCGTGACGCGGTGGCCGGCGGGAGCAGCAGGACGGCCTGCCCGCCGTCGCTCAGATGCGCCAGCGAGTGCTGCACCCAGGCCAGTTCAGGCTCCGAACGCGGTGGCACGCCGTACGCCCAGCGCGTGTCGAACGCCAGCTCGTCGTGCCCCCACTCGCGGTCCCCGTAAGGCGGGTTGCACACCACGGCGTCCACCTGGAGGCCGGGGAAGGCGTCGTCGCGCAGGCTGTCTCCGGTCCGGACGTCCACGGACGCCTTGGGCGACTCTCCGGTGACGCGCGTCCTGGCCTGGGCGGCGGTGACGGCGCGGTACTCCTGGCCGTGCACGCGTGCACCCGGCCCGAGCCTGGTCGCCACCGCGGCGAGGAGACGTCCGCCTCCGCATGCCGGGTCCAGAACGCTGCGGACCCGCCGGCCCCCCGCCGTCGCCAGCTCGGCGATCAGCTCGGCGATCGCCGGCGGCGTCGGGTGCGTCCCGCGGATGCCGATCGGTGCTTCGGAATGCTCGTCGAGGACGTCGAAGACGGCGAGGAACCCCTCCTGTCGCATCACGTTCGCCGCCGACCGCAGGAGCGCCGCCGGCACGTCGCCATGGCTCGGCTTCACCGGGTCGGAGGACGACGACACCGCGTCCGCGTGCAGCCCGATCAGCGCGTCGTCGTCGAGCGCCGTGATTCTGCCTCGTTCGTTCTCGTCCAGCCCGGCTACGTGTGCAGTGAACAGCGCTACGGCTTCGACGTCGCGCTGCGTGCGTCCGCGCAGGTGGGTTCTCAGGTCGTCTCTGGCCGAACGTGCGGGGAGGCGGCCGCGCGCGTTCAGCCACGCTTCGACCTGCCGCCGGTCGTAGCTGGGGCTGGCTTCCGTACCCCCGCTGGGCTGCGGAAAGTCGGGGTGACGCCGGCGCCAGTTGCTCACGGTGGCCCGCGTCACGCCGGCGAGCCGGGAGATCTCGGCGGCGGTCAGCTGCTCGCTCTGCGATGCCATCGGTACTTCCTTATCAGCTTTCGGGAGCATCGCCACTGTACACCATCCAATTGAGTGAAGCCATTTGACAGTGCTTTCACAGCATGCTCTCATGGTCGTGCTTTCAACGGCTCGGCGCTAGGAGCGACGGATGACGAGTTGGGTGGCGATCGACTTCGAGACGGCGAACGCCCTGCGGGGAAGCCCGTGCTCGGTGGGACTGGCCAAGGTGAAGGAAGGACGGATCGTCGAGGAGTGGTCATCGCTCATCAAGCCCCCGGACGGACACGACCACTTCGACGCCTACAACGTCGGCATCCACGGCATCACGGCGGACCGCGTCAGGGACGCCCCCGGCTGGCCGGAGACGCTGGAGCGCATCGTCCAGTTCACCGGCGACACCCCCTTCGTGGCGCACAACGCGGCCTTCGACATCGGAGTTCTCGCCGACGCGTGCCGGGCGAGCGGCCTGCCCGTTCCGGACCTCCGGTTCGCCTGCACGCTCGTGGTCGCAAGACGGGCCTGGACCGGCCTGCTCGCGTACAAGCTCCCGGTGCTCGCCGACGCCCTGGGCATCGAACTGCCGCGCCACCACGACGCCGGTGACGACGCGCGGGCGGCGGCCCAGGTGATGCTCGCCGCGCTGAAACGGCAGGGAACGGCCGCCCTGGACGACCTCCTCGCCGTCCACGGGATCCGGATGGGCTCCTACCGCGGCGGTGCCCGCCAGGGGTGCAAGTACTGGGGAGCCACCCGCCGCGAGCCGTCTCCGGACGCCGATCCCGACGCCGACCCGGACAACCCGTTCTACGGGCTCACCATCTGCTTCACCGGATCACTGCCCGACATGACGAAGGCGGTGGCCGCCAAACGGATCGCGGCCCTCGGAGCCTGGACGTCCGACAACGTCACCAGGTCCGTCGACCTGCTGGTGGTCGGCGGCATCAAACCCCACCAGCTCGCACCCAGGGCGACGAAGACCGGGAAGCTCGCCAAGGCGGAACGCCTCCGCGACTCCGGTCACGACATCACGGTCATCGACGACGAAGAGTTCTACGAGCTCCTCGCGGTGGCCGAGAACTGATCAGCCCATGCGGAGGTCCGCCGACCTCCGCTTCCCTCCGAAACGCGCCCCCGCCCGCTCGGCCGGCCCAGCACCGGCGGGCGGCGGCGCCCCTCCCCCCGCGAACCCCCATCCGGCGGCGCGCCATGCGGAACGCGCCCGGACACACAGGAGCACCCCATGCGCAAGATCATCATCGGCCTCTGCGCCGTCGCCGTCCTCACCGCCGGCTGCAACATCGAGCAGGACCCGGTCGCCGTCCAGTCGTCCGACCCCGGCAAGCCCGCGGGCAAGAGCGGCGGCGCGGCCAAGGGCAAGACCTTCCCGATCAAGCTCACCGCCAAGCGGGCGCACGCCAGCAAGAGCGTCCTGAGCGACGGCGACGCCCTGTCCTGCGTCAAGGTCACCGTCACCAACCAGACCAAGAAGCAGCTCGAGGTCAACCCCCTCTACTTCTCGATCACCGACACCAAGAACACCAAGCACGACAGCAGCACCGCCCTCGGCGAGTACGAGGGGCAGATCGACACCACGCAGCTCGCCCCGGGCGAGAAGGCCACCGGCCTCGTGTGCGCGAAGGGCGACTTCCGGCCCAAGGTCGTCTCGATGACCAACCCCCTGTTCGACGAGGCGGCCCGCGCCCAGGTCGCCCCCTGAACGGGCCGTCAACGGCGCCTCGCAGCGTCGATCGGGGACGGGACGCGGAGCCCGTCCCCGCCGATGATCAGATTTCGTGTGCGCGCAAACCGCCGATGAGGATCGACAGCGGCTCAGATCTCCTTCCCGGGCAGGTAGACGATCCTCTGCGGATGGAACGGCAGCGTCTCCGCCCGCGTGGGGGACGCGGGGCGCGTACCGAGTTCTGATGAGGTTCTTGATCCAGATCATCGAGGCCCGAAGGCAGAGGCAGGCGAGGCAGTCGGCAGGGGTCTCGTTGTAGCGAGTGGCGATGCCTTGCCGGGCTGTCCACCTTCGGCCCTTCTTCCGCATGGCGGCCATCTGGTGAGAGATCCCGCTCGGCTGCTTGAGTTGGACACTCATTTGGAACGTGACGCCCAAAAGGAGTTCGAGGCATGACAACAGACGCACCTGACGGACCGGTTCCGGCGGCGGCCGTACGTGGGCAGCGAGTCCTCGACCTCCTGGACAGGGCAATCGAAATTCAGAGCCCACTGGTGCTCAAGAACATCGCCCGGGCCCGCCAGCGGAACCCGGAGGCCGCACCAGCGCAGGTGATCCGCAATCTGGAGCGGATGTACGTCAGCGCCTTGACCGGGTCGGGTGCTGCAGTTGGAGGAACCGCAGCCGCGCCCGGCGTCGGCACGGGAGTCGCGCTGGCACTGACGGCAGGCGAGACTTTCACATCTCTTGAGTTGAGCGTCCTCTTCGCGCTCTCGATCGCCGAGGTCCACGGAGTCCCCATCGACGAGATCGAGCGCCGCCGGACGATCGTGATGGGAATCATGCTCGGCGGATCCGGCTCCAAGACCATCGGCAAGATCGCCGAGCGTACGGGGCAACACTGGGGACGTCAGGTTGTCGCCAAAGTGCCAGTCGAGACATTGCGTCAGATCAACAAGATCCTGGGAAAGAACTTCATCACGAAGTACGGGACCAAGCAGGGAATCGTCGTTCTCGGTCGAGTGGCACCGTTCGGTATCGGCGCTGTGATCGGTGGTGGCGCCAACGCTGCCATGGCCACTCTGACCGTGCGAGCCGGTCGCCGCGCATTCGGCCCACCCCCGACGTCGTGGCCAGGGTCGACGCCCAGCACACCGCGAACGTCCGAGAACTCGCATAACTGACCCTCGATGCAGGGTGTTCACGACCTGCTGCGCTGCCAGGTACGGAAGTGGGCCGGGCGGACCGAGGACCCCGGTGCGGTGTCCATGGACACCCAGACCGTGCGCGCCACGGCCAGTGTCCCGGCCACACGCGGGTTCGCGCCGCTGCCCGAGCGGTGGATCGCCGAGCAGGTCTACGGCACGCTGATGCGGCACCGGCACCTGGTCCGCGACTACGAACCGAGGCGACCGCTAACAAAACTCCCTCTCACAGCGCTTCCACGTCCTGAGCCCGAAGTGGCCAAGGCCGCGGCCGAGGCGGTGGCCGCCGTGGTGCCGCTGCGACGTGATGGCCACACCAGACACCAAAAACGCCTCCGTCGGGGGTGCTCACCCTCGACGGAGGCGCTGGAAAGTGGCGGAGGATCGGGGATTTGAACCCCGGATGGGCGTGAACCCAAACCGCATTAGCAGTGCGGCGCCATAGACCGGACTAGGCGAATCCTCCAGTAGCCATCAGGCTCAGCACAGGCTACCGGTTCGGCGAGCCAACCGGCAAAGTCTGCGCCCAGTGGTTCCGACAGCATAGTCCGAAACGGTTCCGGACGTCCCGCTCCCGGGGCCGCGGGAGCGAGGCGACGGCGGTCAGCCCAGGCGGAACCCGGTGAACCCGCAGGCCTTGGCCAGGTCGTTGCCGTGCTGCTGCATGGCCGCGGTGTTGGGCCGTCCGATGGAGGAGGTGTCGCCGGAGCTCAGCTTCCGCAGCATCTCGGCCGTCTCGTCGAGGTCGCCGGCGAACGCGGTCGCGGCGGTCTCGACGTCCCCGCCGGCGTTCTGGCCCTCCGACCGCACCTTCGCGGCCGTGTCCGAGAACTTCTGGGCGGTCGAGGAGGCGCCGCTCGGCGACGTCATCGACATGCCGCCGGTGGAGAAGCTCCGCAGCTCCGTCTCGATGTTCTTGCAGGCGGTCGTCTTCTTCCCGCCGGCGACGGCGTCGACCACGCCACAGCCCGTGGAGCCGAGCATCAGGGCGCCGATCGCGACGACGCCGGCCAGCTTGGCGGCGGACATACGCATGGGGGTTTCTCCTTCAGGGGGTTGGACTTCGGATGAGACCGGAATCTTAGACACTCTGGCCTCGATCACACGTTGGGCGTACTTCGACCACGGAGGGTTCCGTGGCTCAAGTCACGCTTCGATAACCCCACATCTGCGGGCTGATTTGCGGACAGGTCCATAGAGCCGGTGCACTTGGCCGCGGCGAGCGCCCGTAGCGCATCTGACCACGGATCATCGCAGTTCCCCCTATGCGCGGCCAGCGAATCCGCAAGGTCGGGACCCGTCAGACCTCCGTGAATCAGACGCCGTATTTCACGGCTGAAACGGGCTGACTCTCCGGGTTCCGCCGGGCAACCGCGTGGAGCCTGGATGCCACTTCACGCTGACGCCGATGCCCGCACCGCCTACCTGCGTGCCCGCCGGGACGCGTGGCGCCGCTCCCGACCGGTTCCGGACTGCTACGACACCGAGCCCGCACCCGCGCCAGTGACGCGGGCGGAGGAGAACCTCGTCGGTCACTGGCATTTCGGTGCCTCTCGGGCGCGCAACCGGTAGTGCTACCGCGAACACCGGTGTGATGACCCGTGGACCTTGCGTAGGGGCGGCGTCCGATACGGCTTTGTATGCGCGGCTTCAGGGGCGCGTCCCGGCCAGCGTTGTGTCGCACCCTGCTCCCTCATGAACGCTCTGCGATGTTGTCGCAGCTGTCGAGGATCGCGCCGACGGGACCCTCGGGCCGATGCGGGGGGACCAAAGCACGGATCAAGCGGGGACGAAAGCCCCCTGATTTTCACAAATGCCCATTGTATAAACAAGAAGTCATTGGTCAAACGGGAGACGGGAGGACCGAGTGATCAACGTCGCCCTGTCCGCGGGCGCCGACTCTGAGCTGGGGTTTCCGGCGTGGCTGCGCGCGGCCCACTTCATCAACCTGCTCTTCATGGGGCTGCTGATCCGCAGCGGCTTCGAGATCCTCTCCAGCCATCCGCGCCTGTACTGGCGCAACGACTGCGGGCCCGGTACGGAATGGATCCGCTTCACCAAAAAGAAGGTCCCGTCCGAGGAGGGCGCCTACTTCGCCCGAGACGACGAGTGCACACTCTCGCCACTGATCTCCCTGCCCGGCCGCAAGAACATCGGGATCGCGCGGTACTGGCACGGTGTCGTCACCACGCTGTGGATCCTCAACGGACTGATCTATGTCGTGCTTCTCTTCGGCACCGGCGAGTGGCGGCGCATCGTCCCCACGTCCTGGAGCGTCTTTCCCGACGCCTGGGAGTCCCTGAAGATCTACGCGGGCTTCGGGGTCCCGTCGCTTGAGCACTTCCAGCCGTACGACGCGCTCCAGCAGCTCATGTACTTCACGGTGGTGTTCATCGCGGCGCCCCTGATGATCGCGACGGGTCCGGTCATGTCGCCGGCCGTGGTCGGCCGGTTCCCCTGGTACCCCAAGCTGTTCGGCGGACGCCAGGCGGCACGGTCACTGCACTTCCTCGGCATGGCGTTCTTCGCGGTGTTCACCGTCATGCACGTGACGCTGGTCTTCGTCGTGCACCCCGACCACAACCTCACCCAGATGGTTCTCGGCGAGGCCGACCCCGCCCGCTTCGCACAGGCGCTGACCATGACCATCATCGGCCTCGTGGGCGTCGTGGTGCTGTGGCTGGCGGCCAGCTACTGGAGCCTGTCGGACCTGCGGCGCAGCCAGGTGATCTTCGAGAGGCTGACCGAGCCGATCCGGCGGATGACGGTCAACCGCCTCGTGTCCCGCCAGCGCAGTAAGCAGGTGTGGACCGAGAAGGACATCTCCCCCTACCACTGGAGCAACGGACGTCACCCCGTGGGAGACGAGTCGCCAGAGTGGGGCCGTCTTCGTGGGAACGACTGGAAGGACTACCGCCTTGAGATCGGCGGGCTTGTCGACGAACCCGTCTCCTTGAGCCTTGACGACCTGCGGGCGATGCCGCGGCAAACGCAGATCACCATGCACACGTGCATGCAGGGGTGGACGGGCATCGCCAAGTGGAGCGGGGTGAGGCTCAAGGACGTGCTGGACCTGGTCGAGAAGAAGCCCGGCGCGCGCTACGTCAAGCTCACGTCCTTCGGGCTGGCCCAGAAGATGCACGGCGGAAAGCCGTTGGAGCCGTACTACACCTGCCTCCCTCCGGAAGTGGTCGAGGAGGATGAGACCATCCTCGCCTTCGACATGAACGACAAACCCCTGCCCCTGACGTTCGGCGCCCCGCTGCGTCTGCGGGTCGAGTCCATTCACGGCTACAAGATGATCAAATACATCCGCAGCATCGAATGGGTCGAGGATTACCGCACCGAGGGTGACGGGCGCGGCGGCACCCGGGAGGACTCCTCGTACCAGTCCTTCAACGCTCGGATCTGATCGCGGCGACCGCCCTCGGGCGACCCGCGGGGAGCTTGAGGAACATGCCGATCAGCCGGCTTCGCCTGCTCGCCGTCGCCCCCGTGGCCTCGGCCGGCAGGCGTTCGCCTTCTCGCCTCCCCCAGAAGGTGGGCGGACGGGAGCATCTCACGCACCGGGTATGGTGCCGACGCCATGCCATGAGTCCCTCGCCGGTGACGTCGTCCGCGCAAGCGGAGCGGCGACCGGCAGGGTGTCACCGGTACGGCCCGGATGCCCTAGACTTGGGCCGTCGCCGCGGCGGGGTTATTGGCTCTACGTCCGTATACGAGACTGGTAGACTCCTCCCGGCAACGACACCCCTGGTGGAAGCCAGGAAACCGGCAGCCGTAGCTCAACGGATAGAGCATCTGACTACGGATCAGAAGGTTGGGGGTTCGAATCCCTCCGGCTGCGCATCTCTGGCTGTGGCGCTCCTTGATCTTCAAGGGGCGCCATGATCGTTTTGGGGCGACGTGGGTCAGTTCGTCCAGGGGCGTAGCTTTTCGGGGTTGCGGATGGCCCACATGTGCCTGATCCGGTCGTCTGCGATGTCGAAGGCGATCACCGTCACGGTGACGCCGGCTTGTTGGAGCACCAGGCCGGGTTGGCCGTTGACCGTGCGTTCCAGGATCGTCATGTCGGGTGCCTTGCCGGCGATGTCGATGATGGTGCGGGCGATCTGTTCGCTGCCTTGGATCGGGTGGAGTTCGGCGCTGACGAGGCCGCCGCCGTCGGCGATCGTCGTGGCGTCGGGGTCGAGGAGCCCGACGAGGGCGGCGATGTCCTTGGCCTCCCATGCCCGCTTGAAGTCCCGGACGATGTCGGCCTGCCGGGCCGTGGGCGTCGCGGGAGCCCGCGACGTGCGGATGCGGCGGCGGGCCGAGGAGGCCAGCCGGCGGCAGGCCACCGGTGTGCGGCCGACGATCTCGGCCACTTCGGCGAAGGGGTAGCGGAAGACATCGTGCAGGATGAACGCGACGCGCTCGGCCGGGGTCATCGATTCGAGCACGATGAGGAAGGCCATGTTGATCGACTCGTCGAGGGTGACCCGGTCGGCCGGGTCGACCACGGTCCACTCCGTGTGTTCGGGCAGCGGTTCGGGGATCCATTCGCCCACGTAGCGCTCGCGCCGGGCCCGTGCCGAGCCGAGCAGGTCGAGGCAGATGCGGCTGGCGACCGTCGTCAGCCAGGCGCCGGGGGATTCGATGGCGTCCTGCTGTTGCCGGGGCATGGCGTACCAGCGCACGTAGGTCTCCTGCACGACGTCCTCGGCTTCTGCCAGGGAGCCGAGCAGGCGGTACGCGAGATTGAGCAGATGGCGCCGCTCGCTCATGATCGCGTTCAGGCCCGGATCGGGACGGCCGGTGGTCATGGTCTCGACGACTCCCTTGGTCGCGTCTGCCCTCATCAGTCCGACGAGACAGCGCACCGAGGTGTGAGGTCGGCGCGTCACCTCACATTCTGAGGGGGCGTGTCGTCGTACTGCCGAGACGAACACATCGTCCAGGCAACATCCCTCCGGAGGGAAGACGGCGTCCCCGCCGGGACGTGCGGCGGGGGCGTTGGGAGTCAGCGGGGTTCGGGCCTGCCGCCGGGGGTGATCTGCTGGAACAGGGGCTTGCCGACCCCGAGGAGCGTGCGGCCCATCATGCCGTTGATGATGCCGGCGGCGGAGGCGTACCACGCGCAGATGGCGGTGAGGATGCCGATGTAGCCGCCGACCTTGATCGTGCTCTCGCTGGTGGCGAAGTTCCCGATGAACAGGATGATCTCCGTCGCCTCCAGCGTCACGAACACCGCGAGGACGGCCTGGTTGACCTGGGTGGCCCACAGCATCATGTAGGTGTTGAAGATCGCGAAGGCCAGCAGGATCCAGCCGAGGTCGTTGGCCTCCTGGGTGGGGGTGGCCCCCTTCGCGACCAGGAGGACGTACAGGCCGAGGCCGATCCAGAAGCCGCCGTAGGACGAGAAGGCCGTGGACCAGAACACGTTCCGGTTGCGGAACTCCCACATGCCCGCCAGGAGCTGGACGAGGCCGCCGTAGGCGAGGGCGTAGCCGAGCCATGCGTCGGTGCCGTCGGTCCAGGCCGCGTTCTTGACGGACAGGAGGAACGTGGTCAGGGCCAGGGCCGCCAGGCCCAGGGGGGCCGGGTCGGCGACCGCGGGCGGTGTCTGCGGAGTGGACTCCTGCTCGACGTGGGTCATGGTGCCTCCTTGGTGGAGTCCCATCGCCATGTCTCGCTCGGTCTGGGGTCGGCCGGGCAGGGATGGACGAAGGAATGCGACAGCGGACGTCGGGAAAGGCCGCACCGGCGGTGACGAGACTCGCGTTGCCCCATACTGATCCGACCTCACCGTCATGCCAGGCATCCGGCGCGATTCAGATGGCGTCAGATGCGTCCCTGAAGTGCGGGGACCGCTGACCGGACGGTGTATCCGGACAGTCCCGATTCGGATCATAACTTCCGGCCGGCCGCCCGGTCAGGACCCTGTTCACGGGATATTCCCGGCCTATGCCCACAAAATCGCGTGATCAAAGTTGAATTGGGATGCCGGAGACGTTCTCGGCGTCCTGTGAGGTGCTCGATATGGCGTGAGGCGTCCTGGTCATGTCCAGGTTTTTCCTCACCTGGATCTCGCCTTTGTCATTCCGTACGGGAGTTGAACGAATCGGCGCTAATCATCGACAAGGCATGGCAAGGAAATGTCGGTCACCGGCGGTCCGTCATGGTGCCGAATGGGCCGGTGTGACGGCTGTTGGCAGGGGCCGTCAGTCGACCACGGCCTTGCTGAACGTCGGCGGGTCTCCCAGCATGGCCCGGTGCGACCGCGGCCGGCTGCCGTCGACGTCCACGACGCCCAGCTCCTCGCCCAGCTCGGCGCCGATGACGACCTGCCCGGACCACCTCATCGGATCCTCGTGCCGCGCAAGGGCGTCGATCACCCGTCCGCTGAACTGCGGGGACTCCGCCCCGGCCGCGAAGGACGCGTACCGCTCCGGGACCCCCTCGAAGAGGGCCCTGTTCCGTTCGGTCTTCAGCAGGCCCATCCACAGTGAGATGACGGCCACGTTGTAGGGCCGGAAATCCACCGCCATGTCGTGGGCCATCTTGTCCACGGCGGCTTTCCCCGCCCCGTAGGCCGGGCCGTGCATATAGCAGCGGCCACCGAAGGACGAGGTGTTGACGACGAGCCCCGCACTGTTCTCGATCAGCAGGGGCGCCGCGTAGTAACTCGCCACGTATGCCGAGCGCATTCCCACGTCGAACATGCTCTGCAGCGCCAGCGGCTTCTCCCAGAAAGGCCCCTTGCGGGCCAGGCCGTCGGGAATCGTGAAGGCGTTGTTGACGAGAATGTCCAGCGCACCCGACTCGCGTTCGACCCGCTCGAACAGGGCCGCCACCTGATCGTCATCGGAATGGTCGCATATCACCGGGACGCCGGTGCCGCCGCGCTCGTCGATCTCCCGGGCGGTGGCGAAGACCGTGCCCGGGAGTTCGGCGTCGCCCTCGGCGCGGGTGCGTCCGGTGACGTACACCGTCGCTCCCGCCTCCCCCAGGGCGAGCGCTATTCCCTTTCCGGCGCCGCGGCTGGCGCCGGTGACGACCACCACACGGTTCTCGGTCAGGCCCATTCGTCTCTCTCCGCAAGGAATTCCAGCATCACCGCGGGGGTCTCGCCGGACTTCTCGATCTGCGTCATGTGCCCGGCCCCTTGATCCCGGCCATGCGCGGTTCCTTACCTCGGGATCCTCCGCGACCGACTGTGCAGGACGCCGTCCCCTCCGACCCCGGCCGTCCCGCTCAGTGGGAGCCGGGCCCTCCGGGCATGGGCAGCGTGATGCGGACGATCGTGCCCTTGGACGGTGCGGAGAGGAGTTCGGCGCGTCCGCCATGGGCGGCGGCTATGGCGGCCACGATGGGGAGGCCGAGGCCGGTGCCGCCGCGGTCGCCGCGGTGGAAGCGCTCGAAGGCGCGGGCGGCGGTCTCCGGTGCCATGCCCGGCCCCTTGTCCGCCACCTCGATCAGCCCCGGAGCCAGACGGATGGTCACGGGCGTTTCAGGGGGCGTGTGGGCGCGGACATTGGCCAGGAGGTTCGCGAAGACCTGGCGTATGCGCGCCTCATCGACGTTCGCGACGAGCGTGTCCGGGGCGTTCAGGCTGAGGGGACGGTCGGGTTCGGCGGCGGTCGCGTCCGCCACCGCGTCCCGTGCGAGGACGACCAGATCGGCCGGTACCGGGTGCAGGGACGCCTCGCGGTCCAGGCGGGCCAGCTCCAGCAGGTCGGTGACCAGGTCGTTCATCCGGCGCGCCTCGCCCTCGATGCGGCGCATCGCGTCCGGCAGTTCGGCGGGGCCGAGGGCGCCGTGCCGGTAGAGCTCGGCGTAGCCCTGGATCGTCGTCAGCGGCGTGCGCAGCTCGTGGGACGCGTCGGCGGCGAACTCGCGAACCCGGGCCTCGGAGCGGCTCCGCGCCCAGAACGCCTGCTCGATCCGCTCCAGCATCACGTTGATGGCGGCGGCGAGCCGGGCGGTCTCGGTGCGCCGGCCGGGGCCCGGCATGCGGGCGCGCAGGTCGCCGCCGGCGGTGATCGCGTGCGCGGTGGCGGCCATCCGGTCCAGCGGCAGCAGGCCGCGGCGGATGAGCCACCGCCCGAGCACGAGCAGGGCGGCCAGCAGCAGCGCGCCCGTCGCCACCTCGGAGAGCACGAGATTGCGGACGGCCGCGTGGATCTCGCTGAGCGGGGAGGCCACGACGACGATGCCGTTCCGCCATGGCCGGGCCACCGCCCGCAGCCCGGGAAGGGAGAACGGTTCGAGGTTGCGTGCGCGGGCGGCCAGTTCGTCCCGCCCGAGCCTCTCGATCGCGGTGACGGCGGGGCCTGAGACCGGGTCGTCGCCGCTGAGGACGCGCACCCGTCCCGCCTGCCCCACGGCCAGCACCACGAACTGCGTCGGCGCCACGCCCTGCTCGGGCAGCCCGGGACGCAGCAGCCGGGACACCGCCCGGTCCCGGGTGGCCTCAAGCTGCCGGTCGACCCGGTGCATCAGGTAGCCGTTCAGGACGAGCGCGCTGACCAGCCCCATGATCACCAGTCCGGCGGTGGTGACCGTGAGCAGGCCGGCGAGCAGCCGCGCGTTGAGCGTCATGGCCGCAGCGCGTAGCCGACACCGCGCCGGGTGTGGATGAGCGGGGGGCCGAGCGGGTCGAGCTTGCGCCGCAGGTAGCTGATGTAGGTCTCGACGACCTGCGGGTTGCCGTGGTCCCAGCCCCACACGCCCTCCAGCAGCCGGGCGCGCGACAGGACCACGCCCGCGTTCCGCATCAGGTAGGCGAGCAGGCGGAACTCGGTCGGCGACAGGTCGACCTCGACGCCGCCGCGCCGGACCGTCCAGTGGGCCTCGTCCAGTTCGAGGTCGGCCACGCGCAGGACGGTGTCCTCGGACGGCGCCGGCGGCGGGGCCGTCCTGCGCAGGACGGCCCGCACCCGTGCGATCAGCGCCTCGATGGAGAACGGCTTGGTGACATAGTCGTCACCGCCGAGGGTGAGGCCGATGACGGTGTCGGACGGGGTGTCCTTCGCGGTCAGGAAGATCACCGGAACCTGGTCGCCGTCCGCGCGGAGCCGGCGGCACACCTCGAAGCCGTCCAGGCCGGGCAGCATGACGTCCAGCAGGACGAGGTCGGGACGCTCCTTGCGGACCGCCCGCAGCGCCTCCTCGCCGGTGGCCGCGGTGCCGGTCGTGAAGCCGTGGAAGCGCAGCGCGACATCGACGAGGTCACGGATGTTGGCCTCGTCGTCCACGATGAGCACCCGCCGGCTCTCGCTCATCGGCTCCCGCAGATCGTCCGTTCGGGCTGTCGCTTCGACGGTACCGCCCGCCGGTCAGCGGTGCCGGGGGACGCGGATCAGGCGGGCCGTGCGGGTGTTCCCGGTTCGCTCGCCGGCGACGAGAACCTGGTCGCCGGCGGCCAGGGCTTTGAGGGTGGACTTGTCGCCGTCCTTGCGGACGTGGGTCTTGTCGTCGGCGGTCCATGTCCACGACACGCCGTCGACGCTGCTGACGGTGACTCCGCCGGACGAAACGGACGTGATCTTCCCGCGCTGCCAGGTCGCGAGGTGGAAGCCGTCCCTGCGCTGGACGGTGGCCTCACCGTGGACGCCGTGAAGGGCGCGCGCCCGCCGGAACGGGTGCCCCTTCCCCGGATGACCGGGATGACCGGGGTGCGCGGTGGGGGAGGCGGAGGGCGCGGGATCGGCGGCGGACGCGGGGACGGCGAGGTACAGGCCGAGCCCGAGGAGGCCGGCGGCGCCGGCTCCGGCCGCGATGGTCTTGGTTCGCATGTGGTTCAGCCAACCGGAGGCGCCTGGCAGCAGACCTCCGCGAATCCTGGGAGAACCCTGGGAGTTCGGCTGCCGCGGCGGTATGTATGACCCATACAAGCCATATGCCGGATGCTTATGCATAGGAGGGACACGCCGCGACTACACCGGGCGGATCCCCCGCCTCTCCCCGGGCACCCTGACCCGCTACGGGCCTTCCCTGCGCCGCCCGGTCGGCCCCCTGCACTGGGCGGGCACGGAAACCGCGACCAGGTGGGCCGGCTACATCGACGGCGCGGTCGAATCCGGCCACCGCACCGCCGCCGAAGCGGCCCGCAGGCCCGCCGGCTAGCCGGAGCCGGAGCCGGAGCCGGAGCCGGGGTCAGGGTCGGGGGCGGAGCCGGGGGCGGAGTCGGCGAGGGTTTGCAGGACCTGGTCGCCGTACTTGGCGAGTTTGTTCTCGCCTACGCCGTTCACCCGGGACAGCTCGTCCAGGGTCGCGGGGAGGGCGGTGGCGATCTCGCGGAGGGTCGCGTCGTGGAAGATGACGTAGGCGGGGACGCCCTGCTCCTTGGCGGTGGCGGCGCGCCAGGCGCGGAGGCGTTCGAAGATCGGCATGGCCTCGGCGGGGAGTTCGGCGGGCGCCTTGGCGGACTTCGCGGCCTTGGCGGTCTTCACGGTCTTCGCGGCGGGACGTTCCGGCTCGCGGCGCATCATCACCGTGCGCCGCCCGCGCAGGACCTCGCCGCTCGTGTCGGTCAGGACGAGGGTTCCGTGGTTGCTCTCCACGGCGACCAGCCCCTGCGCGAGAAGCTGCCGGATGACGGCGCGCCACTCGACGTCCCGCAGCTCGGCGCCGATGCCGAACACCTTGAGCGAGTCGTGGTCGAACTGGATGACCTTCGCGTTCTTCTTGCCGAGCAGGATGTCGACGATGTGGCCGGCGCCGAACTTCTGCCGCCGTTCGCGGTCGAGCCGGACCACCGTGGACAGGACCTTCTGGGCGGGGACGGTCGCGTCCCATGTCTCGGGCGGGGTCAGGCACGTGTCGCAGTTGCCGCAGGGTTCGGCCGGCTGGCCGAAGTAGGCGAGGAGCCGGGCACGGCGGCATTCGACGGCTTCGCAGAGGGCGAGCATGGAGTCGAGGTGCGCGCTCTGGCGGCGCCGGTGGTCGGCGTCCCCCTCGCCGCCGTCGATCATCTTGCGGAGGTTGACGACGTCCTGCAGGCCGTAGGCGAGCCAGGCGGTGGACGGGAGGCCGTCACGCCCGGCGCGTCCCGTCTCCTGGTAGTAGCCCTCCACGGACTTGGGCAGGTCCAGGTGGGCGACGAAGCGGACGTCGGGTTTGTCGATGCCCATGCCGAAGGCGATGGTCGCGACGATGACGAGGCCGTCCTCACGGAGGAAACGTGCCTGGTTGGTGGCGCGCGTCTCCGCGTCCAGGCCCGCGTGGTAGGGGATGGCCTCGATGCCGTTCTCGGTGAGGAACGCCGCGTGCTTCTCCACCGAGTTGCGGGACAGGCAGTAGACGATCCCGGCGTCGCCCTTGTGCTCGCTCTGGAGGAGGCGCAGGAGCTGGCGCTTGGCGTCGGTCTTCGGCTCGATCCGGTACTGGATGTTGGGGCGGTCGAAGCTGGCGACGAAGTGCCGGGCCTGGTCGAGCTTGAGACGAGAGGCGATCTCGCCGCGGGTCGACTCGGTCGCGGTCGCGGTGAGGGCGATGCGCGGGATGTCCGGCCAGCGTTCGTGCAGGCCGGACAGCATCAGGTAGTCGGGCCGGAAGTCGTGCCCCCACTGCGACACGCAGTGCGCCTCGTCGATCGCGAACAGGGAGACGTCGGCCCGGTCGAGCAGTTCCACGGTGGAGGCGAGCTTCAGCCGCTCCGGCGCCAGATACAGCAGGTCGAGCTCGCCCTGGACGAACTGGGCCTCGACCACGCGGCGCTCGTCGAGGTCCTGGGTGGAGTTGAGGAACCCCGCCTGGACGCCGAGTGCGCGCAGCGCGTCCACCTGGTCCTGCATGAGGGCGATGAGCGGGGAGATGACGATGCCGGTGCCCTTCCGGACCAGCGCCGGAATCTGGTAGCACAGCGACTTCCCGCCGCCGGTCGGCATCAGGACGAGCGCGTCCCCGCCGGCGACCACATGCTCGATGATCTCCCGCTGACCGTCCCGGAACGTGTCGTAGCCGAACACGCGCCGCAGGGTGTCGAGCGTCTCCGGCATCTCGGGGGAAGTCATCGGCCCATAGTATGAACCGCCGCCGACACCCGTCCCGGGAAACCTCACCTGTGGACGGCCCGCACCAGCTCCGGTGTCACTTCGTCCAGATGGCCGGCGACGTGGGCGGCCAGCGCCAGGGCGTCCGCCGCCACGGGGTGGGCCGGACGCGGGATCGCGATCACCGTCATCCCCGCCGCGTGCGCCGAGCGGAGCCCGTTGCCGGAGTCCTCGATGGCGACGCAGTCACGGCCCGTCGCATCCATCCGGGCGGCGATGGTGAGGTATCCGTCCGGTGCCGGCTTGCCGCGCTCGACCTCCTCGGTCGACACGGTCGCGTGGAACAGGCCGGCCACCCCGAGCTTCCCGAGCACCAGGTCGATGAGGATGCGCGGGGACGAGCTGGCGAGCCCCAGCGGACGGTACCCGGCCATCCGGCGGACGGCCTCCTCGGCGCCCGGCAGCACCGGCAGCCCCTTCTCGTAATGCTGCGACATCTGGTCGATCACCTCGTAGGCGACGTCCTCCCCGGTGAGGCCGTCGACGAGATCGGAGGCGATGTACTCGGCCCACTCGTCGGTGCTCATGCCCACCAGCCGGTCCTGGGTGTCGGGCAGCCAGCGTCCGCCGTGGTCGGCGACGAAACCGCGCCGGACCTCCTCCCACACCGGTTCCGAGTCGATCAGGACTCCGTCCAAGTCGAACACGATGGCCTGCACGGACATGGCCCCTCCCCCAGGAGCTCGCGCAGCGATATATCGTCCACTACCCGGTGTGGTCGGGACGGAACCCCATGCGTGCCCCATGATGCCGCCTTACCGGATTTATCCGGCGAATGCGACATGATTTCGTTTCGGTCTGGCATCGTGGTGCCCCTCCGTTCCCCCTCCGGAGTCACTGCAGAGGAGATCTGCCCATGATGTTCCTCGGTTTCCTGCTGGTCGCGATCGTCATCGCCGTCGGAGCCGGTGTCGTTCTCGACAACACCGACACCGCGCACCTCGTCGTTTTCGGCCAGGCCGTGCCCGGCCTGAACAACGAATGGCAGGTGTTCTTCGCAGGCGCCGGCATGGCGCTCGTCCTCGTCCTCGGCATGACGCTCACCGTCGTGGGCGCCGCCCGCCGCATCCGCACCCGCCGGGACCTGCGCGACCTGCGCGACGAGCACAAGGAGTCGCTGACCACGCTGGAGATGGAGAAGCGCCGCCTGGAGCGCGAGCTCGCCCGCGTCCGGCAGGGCACGGCCCGGCGGTCCGGGCAGCGGGAGCCGGCCGCGCCCCCGCAGCGGGAGCAGGGCCCTGCGGCGCAGCGGGGACCGGCCGCGGCGCCGCAGGGCGTGCGCGCCGGGTCCCGCTCGCAGGTCTCCGCGGCCTCCCCCTTCTTCGAGCGCAACGAGTAGCGCGACGCGTAGTACGCGGTGGTGACGGGACGAACCACCCGAATCGTCACGTAGAAGGATGGCGGCCGCATCTCGCACCGGCAATGATCGTGGTGTGCGGATTCTTCTCAAGGTGGGCATCACCGCGGTCGCCCTGTGGGTCGCCACCGTCCTGTTCTCCGGCATCACGCTCGGCGACCAGACGACCGGCCGGCGCGTCCTCACGCTGGTCGGCGTCGCGGTCATCTTCGGCCTGGTCAACGCCATCCTCAAGCCGATCATCAAGACGCTCGGATGCGCGTTCTACGTCCTCACGCTGGGGCTGATCGGCCTCGTCGTGAACGCCCTGCTGCTCCTGCTGACGAGCGAGGTCGCGCAGCGGCTCGACCTGCCGTTCCACGTCGACGGCTTCTGGTCGGCGTTCTGGGGCGCGATCGTCGTCGGCGTCGTCGGCTGGCTGCTGCACCTCCTCATCCCGGAGGACGACGACGACTAGTCCGCGGTGGCCGGCGCACGCCCGAACGGGCCAGCCCCCGGCAGGCCGGACGGCGCGCCGGTGTACTCGCGGTACTCCGGCGGACGCGATCCGGACGCGCCGATCAGCACCCAGCGGTGCGTCCGGACGGCGCCGATGAGGAACTCGGCATCCGTCACCGCCCCCGCGTCCGCGACGATCAACGTGTCGAACTCCTGGCCGGGGGCGGTGAGGGCGGCGCCGAGCGGCGTCCCGATGACGACGTCGGCGGTGCGGAGCAGGACATCGCCCTCCACCGCCGCGCCGCCCTCCAGATAGGCGGTGAGCTGCTCGATCCTCGCCATGGCGCGGCGCTGATGGGCCGGGACGGCCGCCGGGTCCGCGGTGGGATCGGCGCCGCAGATCTCCACCACGTTCTCCCGCGAGCGGGCCTCGGTCAGCGCCGCCGTCTCCACCTCGGCCGCGCGGGCGGACATCTCCGCCGCGGCCTCCTCGGTGCGCCGCGCGAGCACGGCCGCCGTCTCGGCCGCCGTCGCCGTGGCGGTCTCCGCGCCCGCGCGGGCCCGGGCCGCCGTCGCCAGCGCCTCCTCGCGGGACGTCCGGGCGGCGCTCACCCGGTCGGCGATCTCCTGCACCACCTGGTGCGCCGCCCGCGCCCGCAGCCCCGCCTCCGTCGCCCGCTCCACGGCCTGCGACGCGAGTCGCGCCTGCTCCCGGTGCTCGGCCCCGGCCTTCTCCCGCTCCGTCGCCAGCCAGGTCAGCTCCGTGCCGAGCCGCTCCTGCGCCTCCTGCGCCTGCCGCAGCCGCGCCCCGCCCTCGGACACGAACGTCGCCAGCCCCCGCCGCACCCGCTCCGCGTGCTCCGCCGCGTCCTTGGCCTCCCGCGCCCGCCGCGCCGCCTCGTCGGCGTCCCGCGCCCGGGCCTTGGCCTCGTCCCGCAGGGCCCGCAGCTCGGCCGGCGGCGACGCCACGTGCAGCCGCTGCCCCAGCGTCATCTTCCGGCGGACCGCCGACACCGCCGACTCCGCCGACACCAGCCGGTAGTAGGCGGCATGGCCCTCGGCGGCGGCGTCCGCGTCCGCCGCCGTCAGCCGGTGCGCCTCCTCCGCCGCGGCGGGCAGCGCCTCCCGCGCCCGCGCCAGCTCGTCGGTGAGGGACGCCTCGGTCTCCCGCGCCGCCCGCAGCTCGGACCGCGCCGTCTTCTCCCGCTCGTCCAGCTGGATGCAGCGCGCGTAGGACGCGTCGGCCGTGCGGGTGAGGGCACCGGCCTCGTCCGACGTCCGGTCGGCCTCCGCCTGGAGCCGCTCCGCCTCCGCACGCGGCTCCTCCAGCTCGGCCTCGGCCTCGCTCTGGACGGCGGCGAACCGCTCCGCCTCCGTCTCGGCCGCCGCGGCCGCCCCCTCGGCCTCTTCCGCCGCGGTCCTCGCGTCCTCGATCGCGCTCCGCAGCGCCGCCTGCTCGGCCTCCAGTTCCGCGCCGCGCCGCAGGTTCTCCGCCTGGACGGCCCGGAGCGCCGCCGCGTCCCGCGGCCACTGCTCAAGCCACATCAGCCCGCGCCGCAGCAGCCGCGCCTCGGTCTGCCACGCCCGCCGCCACGCCTCCCCGACCGGCCGCAGCGCCGCCGACCGCACCCGCGTCTCCGGCGCCGACGGACCCTCCGCCGGGACGATCGGCTCCACGCCCTCGGGCGGCAGCACGGGAAGCGGCTCCGCCCGCGTCACGGTGGACGAGGTGTCAGGGGCCGGGGCGTTGGGGACCGGGGTGTCGGGGGCGGCGCCCACGGGCCTGAACTCGACCGTCCCGTTGGACCCCGGGTCCCGCAGCGGCGGCGGCTCTTCGACGGGCGGCAGCGCCTGCGTCTGCACCGACTCCTCGACGGGCGGTTGCGTTTGCGGCGGCTCCTCGACGGGCGGTAGTGCCCGCGTCTGCACCGACCGCGCCTCCGCCGACTCCGGCCGCGTCTCGATCAGCAGCGAGAAGACCTCGGGATCGCCCTCCATGCTCCGCAGCAGGTCGGCGGCCTGCTCCGGAGTGGGCGCGATGAGGAGGGCCCGCGCGTCCGCCGCCGTGAGCTCCTTGACCGCCTCCCGGACGGCGCCGGCCTCCCCGCCCTCTTCCACGTGGACGAGCCGCAGGGCTTCGGAGTCCGGCGGCTCGGGCGCCACCAGGAAGCGGGCGAGCACCTCCCACTCACCCGCGACCCGGCCGTCCCGCAACGCCCGCAACGCCGCCACATGCGGCGCCCACCCGACCGGCGGAACGTCCTCGGGCACCTCCCGGAGCCGCGCGTCGATCCGCTCGTAGAACTCGATCAACGGCCCGTAGACGCTCGCGACCAGCTCGCTTCCGCCCCAGCCCCCGTCCGCCGGAGCCGGTGCGTCCGCCGCCTCGGTGTCCGCCGCCTCGGTGTCCGGGACGTCGGTGTCCGGGACGTCGGTGTCCGGTACGTCGTGCACAGCCTCCTCAGCAGCCTCGTCCGCCGTGTCACCGGCGCTCGCCGTGCTCTGCCGGTCCTGTTCCCGTTCGTCCTCGGTGGGCTGGGCAGAGACGCTCGGAGGCGCGTTGTCGGGCCCGTTGGGTTCTTCTGGGTGTTCCACGACGCCATCCCGTCCCAGATCGTCCGTCCGGGGCCGTATCTTCCCCTTCTGCCGGGGACTAACGTCTCACAGGTCGGAGATCAGTGGTGACCGGCCAGGGCGGCGTGATGATCTTCACCGGGGCGGGGCTCGGGGTCGGCGTGGACGAGGGCGCCGGACAGGCGGGGCAGGGCGTGCAGGAGGCTGTGCTCGGCGTCCACGGCCACCTGATGGGCCCGGACGAGGGTGGCGGCCGGGTCGACCACGACGTCGCATTCGGCGCGCAGGCTGTGGCCTATCCAGCGGAGGCGCACGTCGCCCACGGCCAGGACGCCCGGGGTTGCGGCGAGGGCCGACTCGGCGCGGTCGACCAGTGCGGGGTCCACGGCGTCCATGAGGCGGCGCCAGACCTCGCGGGCCGTTTGCCAGAGGACGGTCGAGATGACGACGGTGATCAGCAGGCCGACCACCGGGTCGGCCCAAGGGGCGCCCAGGGCGACGCCTGCGGCGCCCAGAAGGACGGCCAGGGAGGCGAAACCGTCTGTGCGGGCGTGCATCCCGTCGGCGACCAGGGCCGCCGAGCCTATGCGGCGGCCTACACGGATGCGGTAGCGCGCCACGAGTTCGTTGCCCAGGAAGCCGACCAGGGCCGCGCCCGCCACGGCCGGCAGGTGGTCCACGGGCTGCGGGTGTGCCAGGCGTTCGACGGCGGCGTATCCGGCGGCCAGGCAGGAGGCGGCGATGGCCAGGACGATGACGATCCCCGCAAGGTCTTCCGCGCGGCCGTAGCCGTAGGTGTAGCGGCGGGTGGGCGGGCGCCTGCCGAGGAGGAAGGCCACCGCCAGCGGGACGGCCGTCAGCGCGTCGGCGGCGTTGTGGAGGGTGTCGCCCAGGAGGGCCACCGAGCCGGTGAACGCGACCACCGCCGCCTGGAGGACGGTGGTCGCGCCCAGCCCGGCGAGCGAGATCCACAGGGCGCGCATGCCCTGGGCGCTCGCCTCCATCGCCGAGTCCACCTTGTCGGCCGCCTCGTGGGAGTGCGGCCGGATGATGTGCCGCAGCCGCCCCCGCCCGCGACCGTGGCCGTGTCCATGCCCGTGACCATGCCCGTGACCGTGTCCATGCCCGTGACCGTGTCCGCTCATGGGTCCACGATGAACCACGAATCCCGTTGCAGCATCTCGACAACTGCAGTGTTGCCGCAGGTACGGGGGCTGTGTCAGTGCGGGTTCGTGGCCAGTAGCTCCGCCAGGAGGTCGTCCAGGGTGACGATGCCCGCGAACTCGCCCCGGGCGTCGTTCACCACGGCGAGCTGGGCGCGGGCGCGGCGCATGCGGCTCACCGCGTCCAGGACGGTCGTCTCCGCCGTGAGAACGGGCGCCGGGTGCGCGAGTTCGCCCGCGTGGCGCTCGCCGTCCGGTTCGGTGATGGCGGCGCGGACGTGCACGATACCGGTCATCGCGCCGTCCGCGGCGCGGACGAGCAGCCGGCTGTGGCCGCTCGCGGTCGCGGTCCGGCGGATCTGCGCGGCGGTCGCGTCCGCGCCGATCGTGGTGACGGACGTGGCGGGCACCACGAGGGGGCCGACGGTGGCCTCGCGCGCGGAGATGGCCCGGCGGAGCAGTTCGTGGTCGCGCCGGCCGATGAGGCCGAGGCGGCGGGACTCGCCGACCAGGTGGCTGAGCCGCGCCGGGTCGGTGTGGCTGTCCAGCTCGTTCTTCGGCGTGACGCGGATGAGCCGCAGCAGCGCGTTCGTCGTCGCGTTCAGCGCCGACAGGATCGGCCGCGACACCTTCGCGAACGCGCGGAACGGCAGGGCCAGGATGAGCGCCGACCGTTCCGGGTGCGCGATCGCCCACGACTTCGGCGCCATCTCGCCGACGACCATGTGCAGGAACGTGACGACGGTGAGCGCGGTGCCGAGCGCGATGGCCTTCACGCCGGCCTCGGGGACGCCGAGCCCGTGCAGCGGCGGTTCGAGGACGTGCTCGAACGCGGGCTCGGTGACGATCGCGAGGCCCAGCGAGCACATCGTGATGCCGAACTGCGCGCCGGCGAGCATCAGCGACAGCTCGCGGACCCCCGCGACGGCGGCGACGGCGGGGCGGCTGCCCTTCGCCGCGGCGCGTTCGAGCTGCGGGCGGTTGGCCGCGACCAGGGCGAACTCGGCCGCGACGAAGAAGCCGTTCCCGATCAGCAGCAGGACGGTGATGAGCAGTGACGGCAGCGGGTTCACGACACCTCCGCCGACGCGGTGGCGGTCGCCCTGATCAGGATCTTCTCGGCGACGCGCCGGGCCACGCTCACGACCTCCAGCTCGACCGTGCCGGTGTCGAGGTCGATGGTGAGGCGGTCGCCGGGGGACGGCAGCCGCCGCAGCTCGGCCATGACGAGCCCGCCGAGGGTGTCGTAGGCGTCGCCTTCGGGCAGGTCGAGCCCGGTGAGCCGACCGACCTCGTCGATGCGCATGCCCGCGTCGACGAGCCATGACCCGTCCGGCCCGGACGTCGGCGCCTCCGCCAGGCCGTCGGTCTCGTCGGTGATCTCGCCGACGAGCTCTTCGGCGACGTCCTCGAAGGTGAGGATGCCGGCGAGCCCGCCGTACTCGTCCACGACGCAGGCGAACTCCTGGCGGGAGTCGCGCATCCGCTCGATGACCCCGTACAGCGGCTGGCTGCCGGGGACGAGCAGCGCCGGGCGGGCGATCCGGCCGACCGGGGTGGACGGGTCGAGGGTGTCGTCGGCGACCTCGCGGACGCCCGCGACGCCGACGATGTCGTCGACCTCCGTCCCGTAGACGGGGTAGGCGCTGTGCCCGGTCTCGCGGATCAGTGCGATGAGGTCGGCGACGGGCGCGGTCGCCGGCAGCGTCCGGACCTGCGGGCGGGGCACCATGACCTCGTCGGCCGTCAGGTCGCCGAACGACAGGGCGCGCTCCAGCAGGCCGGACAGGTCGGCGGGCAGGTGCCCGGCGCTGTGCGACTTGCCGATGATGTCGCCGAGCTCCTCCAGCGTCACCCCGCCGTGCAGCTCCTCGACGGGCTCGACGCCCACGGCGCGCAGCAGCCGCTCCGCCGCGCGGTCGAACAGCCGGATCAGCGGCCCGGCGACCGTCAGGTACACGAGGGTGGACGCGGCCAAAGCGCGCGCCAGCGACTCCGCGCGCGCCAGGGCGAGGTTCTTCGGGAACAGCTCGCCCAGGAGCATCTGGATGAGCGTCGCCAAGACGAAGCCGGTGGCGAGCGCGATCGCACCCGTCGCCCCCTTGGGGACGCCCACGACCTCCAGAAGCGGCTGTATCAGCTCGGCCAGGGCCGGCTTGGCGATGAAACCGACGATCAGCGTCGTCATCGTGATGCCGAGCTGCGCGCCCGACAGCATGAACGACAGCCGGCCGATGACCTTGAGGGCTCTTCTGGCGGCCACGTCGCCGCGTTCGGCGGCCTGTCCGAGCGTCGCGCGGTCGGCGGCGACGTAGGTGAACTCCTGTGCGACGAAGTACCCGGTGGCGGCAGTGAGAAGGATCACCGCGAGCACTCCCAGCGCCGCGCTCACCATGAGGCACCGGGTCTATGACTGGGGTCCGACACCGCGGACTCACCACTCCTCTCGTAATCGGCCTACCTGCGTAACGTCATCGTGAACAACGACGTTCCCGGTGCACAGGGTACGGGGCGGTGCCGATCTGTCCCTTGGCCAGAGGTCCTTTTACGTGATTCAGCGCTGGGCGAGAGGACCTTGCCTCCGTTAGTGTCACGGATCACACTTATATGAGAGTGTACGTCCGATACTGAACCGATCCGTGCTCCCGGACCGGTGCAGCGAAGGGCGGGCTCAGGGGGGCCGGAGAAGCGATCGCGGGGCAGACGTTGGACCACAGCGGGGCCGGGGCCGCCGCGCCCATGAGCCGTGAAGGCGTCGACCATGCCCTGCGCAAGCTCCAGGACGAGCGGGAGCGCATCTCCGCGTCGCTGGATGAGCTCGACCGGCACCCGGGCGTCCGGCTGCTGAAGGGCGCCCGGCTCACCGGCGAGACGTGTCGCCGGTGGGAGGAGGTGCGGTCCCGGCTGACGACGCTGTGGCTGCTCTTCGACGCCTACCAGCGCGTCCTGGACGAGGCGTGCGAACTGCGCGCGCGGTCGGCCCGTCCGGACGCGGCGAGGCTGACCGAACTGTCGGAGATGCTGGCGGGCTTCTCGGTGGAGCTGCCGGGCGGTGAGATCCCGCTGGAGCACCGCACGCTGCTCGGCCCGCGGGAGCGCCGCATCACGCTGGACGAGGCCGTCGCCATGATGTCGGACGCCTACGAGTTCGTCGCCCGGGAGGTCGCCGCCGCCGACACCGCCTGGACGGCGCTCCTGCAGCCCCTGGAGCAGGCCGAGGAGGGCTGGCGGAGGGCGGCCCGGCTGGCGCACCTGCTGGACGGCACCCGGCATCCCGAACTCGACCGGGTCGGCCGCGAGCTGTCGGCGCTCGGCCGCATCGTCCGCACCGATCCGCTGTCGCTCGTCCACGACGGGCACCCGGACACCGGCCGCCTCGACCGTGTCCGCGCCGTGCTGACCGCGCTCGGCGACGAACTCGCCGGCGTCGCCCGGATGCGCGACGACTACGCCGAGCTCCTCGCCGGGGTCACGGCCACGGTCGAGGAGGTCGAGGACACCGAGCGGCGCGCCCATGAGGCGTACGCGGCCGCCCTCGTCAAGATCCACTCACCGAACCTGCCGGCGCCGGCGCGCGATCTCGGCAGTGCGCTCCGCGACCGGCTCGTCGCGCTCGAACGGCTCCGCGAGGCGGGCCGCTGGGTCGAGATGGCGGGCCGTTTCGCCGAGCTCGAACGCGCCGCCGAGGAGGCGCTGGAACGGGCCCGCGGTGATCTGCGTCTCAGCGCCGGCCTGATCGACCGGCGGGGTGAACTGCGCGGGCGGCTGGAGGCGTACCGGGCGAAGGCGGCGCGGCTCGGCCTGGCCGAGGACGAGGGGCTCACCAAGCTGCACGCGGAGGCCCGCGAGGTGCTGTGGACGGCCCCTTGCGATCTGCGCAGGGCGACGGCGATCCTCGCGGAGTACCAGCGGGAGATCAGGGCGGGCGAGAGCGAGACGGGGACGCGGCGATGAACCGATGCACCCAGCCCGGCTGCGCGGGTGAGGTGGACGCGGACGGCTTCTGCGACGTCTGCGGCATGGCTCCCGCCGCCGGAGCCGAAACCCCCTCCGTCCCCGCCACCCCCTCTGTTCCGGCCGCCGGAGCCGTCCCCGCCCCGGCCGTCCCCGCCGACCCCGCGAGAGCCGGATACACGGCGGCGGCGCCGGTGCGGGTTCCGGCCGCGGTGACCACGCGGACCCCCGCCGCTCCCCCGACGACCCGGGAGCCGGGGCCGTCCGTCCCGAGCGGGCCCGCCGGGACATCCGGGAGTTCGGCGGGCAGCGGCCCGGGGACGGTCGGCTCCGGCCGGACGGCGTCGCGCGGCGGCACCCGGGGCACCGGCTCCAGCGGCTCGGCCCGGCGCGGGATGCTCGGCGCCGGGCTCGTCGAGGTCCCGCCCGTCCCGGCCCGCGACCCCGCCTCAGCGATCATGGAGAATCCGGAGGTGCCGGAGAACCGGCGCTACTGCAGCCGGTGCGACGAGAAGGTCGGGCGGAGCCGGGGCGGGCGCCCGGGCCGCACCGAGGGGTTCTGCCGCAGCTGCGGGCACCCGTTCTCGTTCACGCCGAAGCTGCACGCGGGCGAGATGGTCGGCGGGCAGTACGAGGTGCTCGGCTGCCTCGCGCACGGCGGGCTCGGCTGGGTGTACCTGGCCCGCGACCACAACGTGAGCGAGCGGTGGGTCGTCCTGAAAGGGCTGCTCGACAGCGGGGACGCCGACTCGCTGGCCGCCGCGACCGCCGAGCGCGCGTTCCTCGCCGAGGTCGAGCACCCCAACATCGTCAAGATCTACAACTTCGTCCAGCACGGCGACTCCGGCTACATCGTGATGGAGTACGTCGGCGGGCGCTCACTGAAGGACATCCTGCTCAGTGTCCGCGCCGAGCACGGCGACCAGGCGGCGCTGCCGCTCGGCCAGGTGATCGCGTACGGGCTGGAGGTGCTGAGCGCCCTCGGCTACCTGCACGGTGTCGGGCTGCTGTACTGCGACTTCAAGCCGGACAACGCGATCCAGTCCGAGGAGCAGCTCAAGCTGATCGACCTCGGCGGGGTCCGGCGGGCCTTCGACGTGGACGGCCCGATCTTCGGCACGCCCGGCTACCAGGCGCCCGAGATCGGCTCGCAGGGCCCGTCGATCACCTCCGACCTGTACACGGTGGGACGCGCGCTGGCCGTGCTCAGCTTCCCGTTCCGCGGCTACACCGGACGGCATCTGCGCAGCCTGCCGCCGCGCGACCAGGTGCCGCTCTTCCAGCGGCACGAGTCCTACCACCGGCTGCTGCGGCGCGCGACGCACCCCGATCCGGCGCGCCGGTTCCAGAGCGCCGCCGAGATGGCCGAGCAGCTCACCGGCGTCCTGCGCGAGGTCCTGGCGGCCGAGGACGGACGTTCCCGTCCCGCGCCGTCGCCGCTGTTCGGGCCCGAGCAGCACACGGCCGGAACCGAGATCGTCGGCGGCCTGGAGGGGGACGCGCGGGCGGGCGGCGCGGCGCCCGTCCTGGCGCCGCTGGAACCGCCGGCCGCCGCCGCGGCGCTGCCCGTCCCGCTCGTGTCGGCGGCCGATCCGGCCGCCGCGTTCCTGTCCGGGCTCACCGCGCGCGACCCCGGAGACCTGGCGGCGGCCCTCGGTTCCGCGCCGGTCGCGTCCCGGGAGGTGCGGCTCGCGCTGGTGCGCGTCCGCATCGAACTGGGCGATCTGGACGGCGCCGGCCGGCTCATCGAGGAGCTCGCGGCCGAGGCCCCGGACGACTGGCGCGTCGACTGGTACCGCGGTGTCCGCGCCCTCGCCGGCGGGCGCGGCACGGAGGCGGTCGCCGTCTTCAACGACCTGTACGACCTCGCGCCGGGGGAGCAGGCGCCCAAGCTGGCGCTCGCGTTCTGCTACGAGAGCTTCGGCGACATGGGCAACGCCGGCCACTTCCACGAGACGGTCTGGCGCACCGATCCGACCCACGTCAGCGCCGCGTTCGGGCTGGCCCGCACCTGTCTCGCCGCCGGTGACCGGGCCGCGGCCGAACGCGTCCTGGACTCGGTCCCCAGCATCTCCAGCCACTACCTCGCCGCGCAGCTCGCCGCCGTCGCCACCGCCGTCCGGGGGAGGAGCCCCGGCGAGCTGGACGCCGCCACGCTCACCGAGGCCGGCCGGCGGCTCGCGTCCCTGCGCCTGGACACCGAACGCGCCGCCGCGTTCACCGCCGAGGTCCTGGAGGCCGCGCTCGCCTGGGTCCGCGCCGGCCGCGCCCCGCTCCCGGCCGGTATGCGCCAGCGGATCCTCGGCACGGAACTGGCCGAACCGGCGCTGCGCGCGAAGCTGGAGGAGACCTACCGGGTCCTCGCCAAGCTCGCGGACGGCGCCGGCCGGCGGCACGCGATGGTGAAACGGGCCAACGCCGTCCGCCCGAGGACGCTGCTATGACCATGGACGCCGACCGGCGCGCCTCCGGCATGCTCTGCCGCACCCGCGGCGAGCCCGCCGGCGGCACGGCGGCGGTCGTCCCCCGTCCGCCGCGGGGACACGACAGGGAGCGGGGCAGATGAGCGAGTTTCCGGAGTTCACCGTCCGCGTGGACCAGAATCCCCACCTTCCGGTCGGCGGACGGGAGATGCACGCGATCGTGTCCGTGGCGGCGCGCTCGTCCGGGACCGGGACCGGGAGCGGCGCGAAGGCGGCGGAGGTCATCATCATCGACACCTCCGGCTCGATGTCGTACCGGGGGAAGATGGCGGCGGCGAAGCGGGCCGCGCGGGCGGCGGTGAACGTGCTGCGCGACGGTGTCCAGTTCGCGGTGATCGCCGGCGCGAACCGGCCGCGGATGATCTACCCCCAGGGGGAGCGGCTCGTCGAGGCGAACGAGACCGCCCGGCGCAGCGCGGTGAACGCGATCGGACGGCTGGAGGCGGCCGGCGGGACCGCGATCGGGTCGTGGCTGCGGCTCGCCGACCGGCTGTTCACCGGGTACGACGACGCCGTCAGGCACGCCATCCTGCTGACCGACGGCAAGAACCAGCACGAGTCGGCCGCGGAACTGGACGCGGCGCTGCGCGCGTGCACCGGGCACTTCCTCTGCGACGCGCGCGGCGTCGGCACCGACTGGGACGTCGCCGAACTCCGCAAGATCACCTCGGCGCTGCTGGGCGGGTTCCTGGACGTCCCCGACCCCGCCGACCTGGAGGCCGACTTCCTGGCGATGACGCGGGCCGCGATGAGCAAGGAGGTCGCGGACGTGGTGCTGCGCGTGTGGACGCCGCAGCAGGCGCGGCTCCGGTTCGTCAAGCAGATGGTCCCGGCCGTGGAGGACCTGACCGGCCGGCGGGTCGAGTCGGGGACGCAGACGGGCGACTATCCGCTCGGCGCGTGGGGCGAAGAGTCCCGCGAATACCACATGTGCGTCGAGGTGCAGCCAGGCGACGTGGGACGGCAGATGCGGGCCGCGTGGGTGAAGCTCATCGCGGACGACCGGGTGCTCGCGTCCGGGAACGTCCTCGCCGAGTGGACGGACGACGAGGCCCTCTCGACCAGGATCAACGGCCGGGTCGCGCACCACACCGGGCAGTCGGAACTGGCCGAGGCGATCCAGGAGGGGCTCGAGGCGCGCCGCGAGGGCGACGAGGACACCGCGACCGCCCGGCTCGGCCGCGCCGTCGTCCTCGCCCGGGAGGTCGGCAACGAGCAGATCTCCGGCCTGCTCGCCAAGGTCGTGGACGTCGTGGACCCGGTGCGCGGCACCGTGCGGCTGAAACGGGACGTGTCGAAGGCGGATGAGATGTCGCTCGACACCCGTTCGGTCCGGACCGTCCGCACCCGGCAGGACGACGACGCCGGGAACAGGGCCGGAGGCTGAGGCGGATGCCGGTCTGTCCGTGCGGGCACACGTCCGAGGCCGCCGACTACTGCGACGTCTGCGGCGACCTCATCGGGGGCGCCGCACCCGCGAAGCCGCTGGAGACGGGGGTGTGCCCGCGTTGCGGGACGCCCCGCTCCGGCCGCTTCTGCGAGGTCGACGGGTACGACTTCGAGACCGGCGCCGGCCACACCGCCGAGCTGCCGGCCGGCCGCGCGGCGCGGGTCGCGCCGCCGGTGCCGCAGCCGCGCACGGGGAGCGGGCCGCTCGTGTCGGACGGCCCGTCCGCGCTGGTCAGGGCCGACCGCGACTACTTCGACACGGTCGTCGCCGAGATGGGGCGAGACGCCGCGGACCTCACCTTTCCGCCGTACTGCCCGGAGCGCCGGATCCCGCTGATCGGCGACAGGGTCCGGATCGGGCGGCGCAGCACGTCCCGCGCGATCCTGCCGGAGATCGACCTGAGCACGCCGCCCCAGGACCCCGGCGTGTCGCATCTGCACGCCGTCCTGCTCGCGCAGCCGGACGGCACCTGGAACCTCGTCGATCCCGGCTCGACGAACGGCACGACGGTGAACGGCGGCACCGAGCCGATCCCGGTGAACGCGCCGATGCCGATGGGCGACGGCGACCGCATCCACGTGGGCGCCTGGACGACCATCACGCTGTCCCTGCAGGAGGGCCCGCCATGACGATGAGTCCCGCGCCGCCCGCGGCCCCCGCTCCCCGGACGGCCGGACCGGGCGCGGCACCGCCGGCGGACCCGCGGCGCGCCGGCCGGCTCGGAACGTTCCTCCGCGGCCGGTGGCTCAAGACGATCCCGGGCCGTATCCGCGCGCACGTGGTGCTCTGCCTGGCCGCCCTCGTCGCGCTGCTGGCCGTCCTGACCGTGGCGACCGGGAACGCGCGCGACTCCGTCCAGACGATCGGGCACGACGCGGGCCCGCAGGTCGTGGCGACCGGGACGCTCTACTTCGCGCTCAGCGACATGGACGCGCAGGTGTCCAACATCCTGCTCATCGGGCGCGAGCACGACCTCGGCATCGGCTACGACGAGTCGCTGCGGGTGTACGAGCAGCGGCGCGCGGAGGCGGACGCGGCGGCGGTGCAGGCCGCGCAGCTCGCCGGCCGCGACCCGGCGCTGAAACGGACCGTCCAGGAGGTCCTGGACGGCCTCGGCCGGTACGAGCGGCTCGTCGGCCAGGCCATGCAGCTCGACGCCCAGTCCAACCACGCGCCCGGGGAGCCGCCGGGCCAGGTCGTCGACGCCTACCGGCAGGCCACCGACCTGATGAGGCTGCAACTGCTGCCGAAGGCGTACAACATCACGCTCGACAGCGGCGCGCGCGTCCGGCAGTCGTACGAGACGAAGCGGTCGGCGGTGCTGGCGGGCCGCGCGTGGGTCGCCGTCACCGGCGTGGTCGCGCTGCTGCTGCTGATCGCCACGCAGCTGTACCTGACCCGGACGTTCCGCCGCCTGCTGAACCCGGCGCTGGCGCTGGCGACGCTCGCCACGATCGTGCTGACCGCGGCCGGGACCGGCCTGCTGACGGCGCACGCGGGCCATATCAGGAAGGCCAAGGAGGACGGGTTCGACTCGATCCTCCAACTGTCGCGGGCGCGGGCGATCAGCCACAGCGCGTTCGCCGACGAGAGCCGCTACCTCCTCGACCCGGGACGCGCCGACACCTACGAGCAGACCTACCTCGACAAGTCGCTGTCGGTGATCTACCCGGACCTCGGTGACAAGCCCGTCAACCTGGAGAACTACTACGCCGGGCTGGAGCAGAAGGCCGCCGCGTACAAGCCGGGTGAGGGCGCCGTCCCGTTCCTCGGCTTCTTCGGGGACGAGGCGCGCACCGCCGGCAGGGGGCGCGAAGCGGACGCGCTGGGCAGGACGCTGGAGGCGTACCGGGCCGTCCAGCGCAACGACGCGCGGATGCGTCGGCTCGCCGCGTCCGGTGACCGGGCCGGCGCCATCGACGTGCGGATGGGCCGCACGTCCGGCGCCATCCGCGACTTCGACGCCTTCGACGCGGCGCTCGGCGCGCTGACGGCCGTCCACCAGGACGCCTTCGACACGGCGATCAAGGACGCGGACGGCGGGCTGCGCGGCTGGGACGCCGCGCCGCCCGCCGCGGCGGCCGTCATCGCCCTTCTGATCATCGCGGGGGTCCGTCCCCGGCTGGCCGAGTTCCGCTGACCGGAGGAGAGCACGCCATGCGCGGTACCCGAGCCACCGCCGCCGTCCTGACCGCCGCGACGGTGCCGGCGCTGCTTGCGGCCTGCGGTCTCGGCGGCGCCGAGGAGACGTCCGCGGCCGGCAGGGACTCCCTCGTCATCGGGGTGAAGGGGGACCAGCCGGCCCTCGGCGTCAAACGCCCGGACGGGACGTACGAGGGCTTCGACGTCGATGTCGCCACCTACATCGCGGGGAAGATGGGCGTCCCGAAGAGCCGCATCACGTTCCGGACGACGAACTCCTCCGTCCGCGAGGAGGCGCTCGCGAAGGGCACCGTCGACATGATCGTGGCGACGTACTCGATCACGGCGAAGCGCAGGATGAAGGTCACGTTCGGCGGCCCCTACTACGTCGCCCACCAGGACACCTTCGTCCGCGCCGACGCCACCTCGATCAAGAACGTGCGGGACCTGAAGGACAGGCGGATCTGCCAGGTGACCGGCTCCAACTCCTGGCGCCGCGTCATCGAGGAGCGCAAGGTCGCCGCGAAGCCGGTCACCGTGGGCACCTACGGCGCCTGCATGGACGCGCTGGCCGCCGGGAGGCTGGACGCCGTGTCGACCGACGACCTGATCCTCGCCGGGTTCGCCGCCGGCCGTCCCGGACGGATGATCAACGCGCCGTTCACCGACGAGAAGTACGGCGTCGGCCTCAAGAAGGGCGACCTGAAGGGCTGCGAGGAGGTCAACCGGGCCATCACCGGCATGTACCAGGACGGCACGGCCGAGCGGCTGCTGAACAAGTGGTTCGGCAGGTCGGGGTTGAAGCTGACGACGAGCGTCCCCCAGTTCGAGGGCTGTACCTGAGCGTCAGGGCGTCGTGGTGGACGGGAACGCGACGATCGCCTCCCGCAGCGTGTCGTAGATCGGGATGAACTTGTCGAGCCCGGTGATGCGGAAGACCCGCTGGACGCGCGGCGGCAGCGCCACCAGCGCGATGTGGCCGCCGCGCTCGCCGGCGCGGCGGTTTGCGGCGACGAGCGCGTTCAGGCCCGTCGAGTCGCAGAACGTGACCTCGCGCATGTCGACGACCACGGGCTCGTCCATGTCGACGACCTCGAAGAGGGCCTCCTCGAAGTGCGACCGTGCCACCACGTCGATGTCGCCCTGTACACGGACGACGGTGCAGCGGTCGTCGCGCATCAGGTTGATGTCGAAGTCCATGGTCACCTCACGCCCCACTCCGGTGGTATCCGGCCATCTCAGGTGACTTCTCAGGATTGCGCACCCGTGCCCGCTTTCCAAGCACTACCCGGGATGGAGGACCTGGCCGTCCGCCCGGGCTCGGGACCGTAACGCCGTAGCGGACACTCGGCCGGTCCTTGGTCTCAGACTCTACCCGACGTGCCGTCCGGGGCGTCCGATGCGTCCGGGGGTGCCCGGGAAACGGAGGCAATAACTTACTCAAGAGAAACTTACTGATAGGTAAGAAATGCCGTTCAATCCTGGTTTGCCGTACTGTGACCTGCGGATGGACCATTTCTTACCCGCCTGTACACGCGAAAGGCGGACGGTGACCCGGGCCCGGATCGGCGCAGAGGTTACAGTGGCGGTGGCGAAATTCGGGAGGCTGGGTGTTCTACACGTTCATGACGCGGGTGGTGCGTCCGATCCTCTGGCTGCTGTTCCGGCCGCGCGTCATCGGGGGTGAGAACGTACCGGGCTACGGGCCGCTGATCGTGGCGAGCAACCACCTGTCGTTCATCGACAGCTTCATCATCCCGCTCGCGGTCCCGCGCCCCGTCACCTACATCGCCAAGGCCGACTACTTCGAGGGCGGCGGGCTCAAGAAGGGCTTCGTCCGCTGGTTCCTCACCAACCTCGGCCACGTCCCCGTCCGCCGCGGCGCCCGGCGCGCCGCGATGGGCGCGCTGGAGCAGGCCGCCGAGGTCCTCGACAACGCCGGCGCGTTCGCGATCTACCCGGAGGGCACCCGCTCCCCGGACGGGCGGCTCTACCGCGGCCGGACGGGCATCGGCTGGCTCGTCCTCCAATCGGGCGCCCGCGTCCTGCCGGTCTCCCTCGAAGGCACCGAGAAGATCCAGCCGATCGGCGCCGGCCTCCCGCGCGTCTTCGGCCCGCGCCCCACCGTCCGGATCGGCCCCCCGATGGACTTCTCCCACTACCGCGACCTGCCGCCCGCCAAGGCACGCCGGGCGATCACCGACGAGATCGTGGAGACCATCCAGAAGATGTCCGGCCAGGAGTACGCCGGCGAGTACAACGAACGCGCCGAACAGAGCTGACGGCGCCGCCCGCTCCGCTCCCCTCCGGCCGCCGGGTTCACGCGAGGGCGTGTCGTCCGGGGGGACCCGCCCTCTCCGGGCCGTAATGTCGCGGGCATGGCGCACAGGCTCCTCCCGATCGTCCTGCTGGCGACGTCCGCCGCCGCGGCCGCGTGCGGCGCCCACGGCGCACGTGCGCGCGAGGTGCGCGGCACCGCCCCCGCCGAGGTCGCGGCCCTCGGCTTCACCTCCGATCAGCTCGCCCAGGCCCTGCTCGCCGAGGCGTCCGGCTACCGGCGGGCCGGGGAGCCCGACTCGGGCGAGTACGGGTCCCTGAAGGCCATCCAGAACGCCGCCAGGCTGCAGCGGGAGGCCACCCTGGACAAGCCCGCCTGCGGGACGAGCCGTCCCGGCGGCACCGTGGACGGCGACGTCCCCGCGGCCCTCGTCTCCTTCGCCGGCGCCGGCCGGACCGCCACCGAGACCCTGATGAGCATGTCCGCGGCCGACGCCGAGAAGCAGATCAACGCCCGCGTTCCACCCGGCTGCCTGAGGTTCCGCACCAAGATCGGCGCCCAGTGGTCCGAGCACCGTGTCGTGGAGACGCCGAGGGGCGACATCGGCGAGGGCTCCCGCACCGTCGGCGTCGCCACCGCCAGCGGCAACGCCCGCGCCCGCACCTGGTACGTCGTCTTCCGCGGCCGCGGCTACCTCGGCACCGTCACCGTCTTCGGCTCCACCATCGGCCATGCCGACGCCGAACGCCTCGCCCGCGAGGCGTACGCCCGAGCCGAACGCGTCCTGCCCTGAGTGCGGGGGCGCGGGGACAGCGGATACGGTTCGGCTACACGGGGTCGCGCGAGGCGGCTCCCGGCGCGTCGTTCTCCGGGAGAGTCGGTTGATCGGTAAGGAAGGGCGGGTGACCGGCCGGATCGGCCCGGGGCTGGTCGGCGAGGTCATGATCCCGATCCGGGGCGGTGTCGAGGCGTTCTACGCCCACCCCGTCGACCCGCGGGACGAGATCGGCGTCGGGGCGATCGTCGTGGTGGTCGAGTACCACCCGCCCCGGACGGTGTACGTGGCGCCCGCGCTGCCCCAGTGACGCGCTGGCCCGAAGTGGTCACCGGCGGGGAGAACCGAACACGCGGCCCGCACGTCTGAGGGAAAACGCGGACGGGGCGCTGCACGCCGGCCGCACCCGACATCTGAAGAGGAGGCCGCATGCCCGTGCTCGCCGTGGCGATCGGTGTGGTCGTCGCCGTCATCGTATTGATCGTCTTGTTCAAGATGGTCTGGCGGGTCGCCGAGCCGAACGAGGCTCTGATCATTTCCGGGCTCGGTGCCAGGTCCAAGCCGATCGACGGCGTGGACAGCCTCGGATTCAAGATCGTGACGGGTAAGGGGACGTCCGTCCTGCCCGGTTTCCAGGTGGCGCGGCGGCTGCGGCTCGACAGCCGCGCCGCCAACCTCGAAGTGAACTGCGTGACGCAGCAGGGCATCCCGGTCAAGGTGCGCGGCGTGGTCATCTACAAGGTCGGGGACGACTTCGTCTCGATCGCCAACGCCGCCCGGCGGTTCCTTGAGCAGCAGTCGTCCATGGACGGCGCGATCCACGAGCTGTTCACCGGCCACCTCCGCTCCATCATCGGCAACCTCACCGTCGAGGACCTGATCCTCAACCGGGAGCGGCTCACCAGCGAGACCCGCAGTTCCGCCGCCGACGAGATGAGCAAGCTCGGCCTGGTCGTCGACTCCCTCCAGATCCAGGAGATCGACGACGAGACCGGCTACATCACCAACCTCGGACGTCCGCACGCCGCCAAGGTCGCCGCCGCCGCCCGCATCGCCGAGGCCGAGCGCAACCAGGAGGCCACCGAGCGCGAGCAGGAGACCGAGCGGCAGAACGCCGCGGTCATCCGCGACACCGAGATCAAGAAGGCCGAGTACGAGGGCCAGGTGCAGCAGGCCGCGCAGCAGGCCCGGCAGGAGGTCATCCTCAAGGAGACCCGCAACGCCGAGCTGGAGGCGGAGCGGACCGAGAAGCGGCTGGAGAGCGAGATCCGCAAGCCCGCCGACGCCCGCGCGTACGAGCAGGTGAAGCTGGCCGAGGCCGAGCGCGAGGAGCGCATCGCGCAGGCCCAGGCCACCGCGACCGAGATCCAGCTGCGGGCGGAGCGCGAGGCGGAGGCCACCCGCATCCTCGGCCAGGCCGAGGCCGACGCGATCCGGCAGAAGGGTCTCGCCGAGGCCGAGGCGATCAAGGCCCGTGCGGAGGCGCTGGCGGAGAACACCGACGCCGTCATCGCCCAGCAGCTCGCCGAGCAGTGGCCGCAGATCGTCGAGGCCGGCGCGGGCGTGTTCGGCAACGTCGACAACATGGTCGTGCTCAACGGCGCCGAGGGCATCGAGGACATGCTCGCCAAGGCCCTCACGCTCGGCGGAACCGGCCTCGGCGTCGCCCGCCAGCTCCTCGCCAACCTGAACACCCAGCCCGCCGCCAACGGCCACAACGGCGCCACCCCGGCCGTCCCCGCGGTGGAGATCCCCAAGGAGGACTGACCGCTCCGCCACGAAAGGCCCGGCCCCGGCCGGGCCTTTCTGGCGCGGTGCGCCCGGCTTTCCGGTGCCCGGCGGATCAGGCCGTCCCCACTCATCTCGAAGGCCGGCCGGGGCTTCTTGGTGTTACCGGCCGGTCACGCCCACTAAGTTCGATGCATGTCCGTTCCGCGGCTCGCCGTTTCCGTCGACCTTGTCGTGCTCACCGTGCGGGAGCAGCGTCTCTGCGCGCTGATGTGGCGGCGTGACCGGGCGCCCTATGCCGGGACGTGGTCGCTGCCCGGCGGGTTCATCCAGCTCGACGAGGACCTGCCGGTCGCGGCGTCCAGGCTGATGGCGGAGCGGGCGGGGCTCGCGGACGTGCGCATCCACCTGGAGCAGCTCGCGACCTACGGGTATCCCGACCGCGATCCCCGGCAGCGGGTGGTGAGCGTCGCGTATCTGGGGCTCGCGCCGGACCTGCCCGCCTCCAGCCGCGCGCAGGTGCTGTGGACGGCCGTGGACGATCTCATCCACCATGACCGGGCCGCGTTCGACCACCGGCGGATCCTGTGCGACGGGGTGGAGCGGGCGCGCGCGAAGCTGGAGTACACGTCGCTGGCCGCCGCGTTCTGCCCGCCCGAGTTCACCGTCGCGGAACTGCGCCGCGTCTACGAGATCGTGTGGGGCACCACCCTCGACCCGCGCAACTTCCACCGTAAGGTCACCGGCGCCGACCGGTTCCTCATCCCGACGGACCGGACGACGACGCGGGACGGCGGCCGTCCGGCCCGGCTGTACCGGCGCGGCGACGCCGAGCAACTGCGACCCCCCATGCTGCGCCCGCGGGCTTGACCTGGGGGGATCTCGCGCCCTTCGGGGAGGGTTGCTAGTTTCACCACCTATGAACGGTGACGAAGCGCTTGGTCTGCTCGTCCGCGACATCGGCGACGCCGGCGTCGCGGAGATGGCCGGCTCCCCGGGCCTCGCGGCAGCCGTCGACCAGCACGTGGCGAGCCTGCGGGACGAACTCGGCGCGCACGGTGAGCCGCCCAGCGCGGACGAGCTGATGGGATATCTGCACGGTTTCGCGGAGGAGGCCTTCAACCGGGGCTGGTGGCCGGACGACACCCGCGACTGGGAGTTCGTCCGCATCGTGGCCGTTTGCTGGATGATGAGGGACGCTGCGTAGGCTGAGGGGGCATCACCCCCATGCGATCTGGAGGACAACGGTGTCCGAGGCAACCACTCCGCGCTTCCGCTCCGTCCTCGACCGGTTCGTGGCCTACAAGCCAGGGAAGGTCGTGGTGTCACCCGAGGGCCGCTCGTTCAAGCTGTCGTCCAACGAGTCGCCGCACGGCCCGCTGCCGTCGGTGGTGGACGCCATCGCCGAGGCGGCGGAGAACATCAACCGCTACCCCGACAACAACGCGACCGCGCTGACCGAGGCGATCGCCGGGTTCTGCGGCGTCCCCGCCGACCACGTCGCGGTGGGCTGCGGCTCGGTCGGGATGACGCAGATGCTACTGGAGGCCGTCGCGGAGCCGGGCGCCGAGGTCGTGTACGCGTGGCGGTCGTTCGAGGCGTACCCGCTGCTGGTGGCGCTGTCGGGCGCGACGAGCGCGCAGGTGGCGCTGCGCGAGGAGACCCACGACCTCGCCGCGATGGCGGACGCGATCACCGACCGGACGCGGCTGGTCTTCATCTGCAACCCGAACAACCCGACGGGCACCGCCGTCCGGCGCGCCGAGATCGAGGCGTTCCTGGACCGTGTCCCGTCCGACTGCCTGGTCGTGCTGGACGAGGCGTACCGCGAGTACGTCCGCGACGACGAGGTCCCGGACGGGCTCACCCTCTACGGCGACCGCCCGAACCTCGCGATCCTGCGGACGTTCTCCAAGGCGTACGGGCTCGCCGGCCTGCGCATCGGGTTCCTCGTCGCGCACCCGCTGGTGGCGGGCGCGATCCGCAAGACGTTCCTGCCGTTCAGCGTGAACTCCGTCGCCCAGGCCGCCGGGATCGCGTCCCTGGCGGCGACCGACGAACTGCTGGAGCGCGTCGAGGGCACGGTGAAGGAACGCGACCGGGTCCGCAGCGCCCTCCTCGCCGACGGCTGGACGGTCCCGCCGACCGAGGCCAACTTCGTCTGGCTCCGCCTCGGTGACCGGACGATGGAGTTCTCCGCCGCCTGCGACGCCCAGGGCGTGAGCGTCCGCCCCTTCGCCGGCGAGGGCGCGCGCATCTCCATCGGCGCCCCGGAGGAGAACGACGCCTTCCTGGCGGTCGCCAAGTCCTTCCCCCACCGCGACTGACGTTCAGGTGGTCTTGGCGGCGGGCCCCAGTTTTTCGACGATCAGGCGGTAGAGCTGGCGGGGGCGGCCGGGCTGCGGGGTGCGGTTCGGGGGGAGGGGCCAGGCCAGGCCCTCCTCGACCAGGGTGCGCAGGAGGCGGCGGGCCGTGCGCGGGGTGACGCCGAGCATCTTGCCGGCGTTCTCGGCGTCCACGATCAGCGGCTGCTCCTGGTCGCCGAGCTTGTCGGCGAGGCGGGCGAGGATCTCCAGGCCCTTCGGCTTCGCCTGCGGCTGGGAGCGCGGTGGCGTGCGGGGCGCGGGGACGAGGGCGCGGCCGTCCCGGTCCAGGACGAAGCCCTGGGTGCGCTGGGAGCTCTGCGAGCGGGCCAGCGCGGCGCGGGCGTGGTTCTCCGCCTCGTGCGCGGTGCGGCCCATGCCGATGCCGACCTCGATGGCGAGGCCCAGTTCCTCGCGGACGCGCTCCACGAACGGCGGCGTCCGGAAGCCCTCGGTGGACGCGGTGACGGAGCCGCGCGTGGCGATGACGAGGTAGCTGTGGTCGTCCAGCGACCACACGGAGGCGTTCATCCGGTGCGCCTCCTGGAGCAGGACGCGGTGCAGCGCGAGCTTCAGTTCGTCGCGCCAGTAGCGGGGGGTGACGCGGCGGGGCGTCTCACGGAGGGTCGGGACGTCCACCAGCACGACGACGAGCTGTGACTCCTCCAGCCGGTGGTGGGCGCCGAGGAGCGCGGCGGTCTGCAGGGAACTGCGGATCGCGGCGCCGGTCGGGCGGACCCGGATCGTGGGCACGCCGGCCATCTCCATGCGTTCGGCGGTGGCGTGCACGCAGGTCACCGCGACGGTCGTCGCGCCGCGCCGCCACAGCCGCTCGTGGAACGCGGCGAGCGTCCCGGGGCCGGCGGCCTCCTCGCGCAGGTGCACCTGCTCGGTGCCGAGGCTGATCTCGGCGTAGGCCTCCTCGACCTCGGCGCGGCCGAGCACGTCGATGCTCACCCTGGCCGGGTCGAAGCGCTCGTCGAGGGCCGCCCGCAGCAGCGCGCCCTGCAGGGCGGCGCCGTTCAGCGGGACGTACGTGGCGGGCATGGTGAGCACGCCGGCCTTGCGCGCGAAGTCGTAGGGGACGGGGCTGGCGAACAGGCACACGTCCACGCCCGACCCCAGCCGCACGACCTTGTCGGCCGCCTCCTGCTCGTCCCGGTACGCGGCGGCCACCAGCCGGCTCGGTACCGGCGTGGGGCCGTGGCCCATCAGCATGACCCGTTCCACCAGGTCGTGGGGGCCCACGACACCGATCGTGAGGTCGGGGGTAACCGACCCCGTTCGTGCGGCCGTCATCGATGATCGCTCGCTTCCGGTCCGTCCTCTCGGCGGGGGCGCCGCCCCGGCCACGCGTTCGCGCACGTTTCGCCCAACGGTTGACTCATGGCTTGTCGCCCCTGCCTTCTGCCCCAGCACCGCAGTCTTGTGCGATTCGCCTTCCCGCAGCCCCCACCCACCACCCTGAAGCGGAGGGAGCCGCCTTATCGCAGCCCCCACCCACCACCCTGAAGCGGAGGGAGCCGCCTTCCCGCAGCCCCACCCGCCACCCTAAAGCGGAAGGGGTCGCCTTCCCTCGGCCCCCGTCCTGAAGCGGAAGAGAGCCCGTTCCTCAGTGGGCAGATCGGGTCAGGGCGACGAGATGTGACGCCCAGACGCGAAATCGAATCAAGAGTGCGGCGAAAAAGTAACCTACGCGACCCCCTGGTCAGTCATTTGTCACCATTCGGCCAGCCTTGATCCTGCATCTTGGGACGTCCGAAGTTGAAAAACAAGACCCGAAAACACGGCGAGGGGACCCTTCTGACGCTCTCACGTACAGGAGGGACCCCTGCGGTACCCGTTTGGTTTACCTGTGGACCGGAAGCCGCACGTGTCGATGTTGTCGCAGCGAAAAGACGAACGATCCGTCCGTACGGGGGCGGATCGTTCGCTTCGGTGATTTTTTACCGGGTTACGGACTGGTTCATCCGGGGGTGTTCCCTGGGTTTCTTCCCTGGTCATCCGCCCGGATCGGCGTGGGTCGCGCCCGTCTGCGGCAGCAAGGTGTAGCCGTTCGGTAACTCTCGGCTCGGCGATTTTCGTGAGCCGGCGTTACACGTTCCGTCAGGCGCCGCACCGGAGTTGGTCAGGGCGGGGCCACATTCGGTCGCTTTCCCGCCGCCCGGCCGTCCCCTAGCCGACCTCGCGGACGATCTCCGCGCCGAGCTGCGACAGCCGCTCGGCCGTGTGCGCGTGCCCGCGGTCGAGATAATAGGCGGAGGTGATCGTCGTCTCGCCCTCGGCGGCGAGGCCCGCGAGGACGAGGGCACTGCCGCAGCGCAGGTCGTGCGCCTCCACCTCGGCGCCGCGCAGCGCGCGCGGGCCGTTCACCTTCGCGCGGTTGCCGTCCACCTCGATGTCGGCGCCCATCTTGCGCAGCTCGTCGGCCAGCTTGAACCGGCCGTCGAAGATCCGCTCGTAGATGTAGGACGGTCCCTCGGCGAGGCACGACAGCGCCATGATCGGCGACTGCAGGTCGGTGGCGAAGCCCGGGTACTCGTCGGTGATGACGTTGATCGGACGGAGCGTCCGGTCCCGGCGGACCTGCAGTACCGCGCCCTGCTGGTGGAACTCGACGCCCATCTGCTCCAGCTTGTCGGCGGCGACGCCGAGGTGCTCCAGCGTGGCGCCGACGAGGCTCAGGTCGCCGCCGGTGATCGCGGCGGCCATCACGAACACGCCCGTGTCGATCCGGTCGGGCATCACGGTGTGCTCGACGGCGGTCAGCTCGTCCACGCCCTCGACCGTGATGAACCCGGTGCCGCCGCCGCTGATCCTGGCGCCCATCGCCTGGAGGATCGCGATGTTGTCCAGCACCTCCGGCTCCAGTGCCGCGTTCTTGATCAGCGTGGTGCCGTGCGCCAGCGCCGCCGCCATGATCAGGTTCTCGGTGCCGGTGTGCGAGGGGGTGTCGCAGTAGAGCGTCCCGCCGCGCAGGTCGCCGGCCTTGATGTGGATGATGCCGTCGCCGTTGTCGGCCACGTGCTCGGTGACCGTGGCGCCCATCCGCTTGAAGCCGTTGTAGTGGAAGTCGAGGTTGCGGCTGCCGAGGTTGCAGCCGCCGACGCCCTCGATGATCGCCTCACCGAGCCGGTGCAGCAGCGCCGGGACGAACAGGAACGACCCCCGGAACCGGGACGCGATGTCGGCGGGCAGTACCGGGCTGCTCAGCGAGGACGCGTCGATCACCAGGGTGCGCTCGGTCTCGTGCAGTTCGGCCTTGGCCCCGATGGCCCGCGCGAGCTCCACCGCCCGCCGCACGTCCTCGATGATCGGGACGTTGCGCAGCACGGTCCGCCCCTTGGCGGCCATCAGCGAGGCCCCGATCATCGGTAGAACGGCGTTCTTCGCCCCTTGAATGAAAACCGTGCCGTGCAGCTGCCGGCCGCCGTGCACGCGGTAGCGAACCTCGTGGCCCATGCTCATGCCGCCTTACTCCTTCTCGGGTGCGGTTAGGGTGCCTGCAATCAATCGGGAGCACGAGGGCCGAGCGCGCCGAACGGTATCCCCCTCTGCGCCAACGCGACCCCCAGTAAACCACCGGACCGGACGTGCGCCGCCCGGTCCGCCACGCTGGCGTCAGTCTGCATGGTGAGACCTCCGCAACACGCCAAAAGTTCGCACTCCCCAGGAAATTTCCCAAGGTGAGCCTAGGGGCGGCGACCTTCCGCAGGGGCGACTATCGTGATCATTTAGGTGAATCGCCTGGCCGCCGTCATCGGCCGGGAGGGCGGCGCCGGGGAGTCAGCGAGGTTCGAGGACCTCGATCGGGTCGCCGACCGTGAGGGTGCCCAGAACGCGCGGTACGGCGTTGTAGCCGAACTGGACGCCGCCGTCCCGGTTGCGGTAGCCGGCGAGCGTCCGCAGCGGCTCACGGCCGCGCTCAGCGGTCTCCTGGTCGGTGGTCGTGATGACGCACCGGGCGCACGACTTGACCATCTCGATGACGGCCCCGCCGACGCGCAGGAGGCGCACGTCGTCCTCGCCGTAAGGGCCGAGGCCCTCGATGACGATGCTCGGACGGAACCGGTTCATCGGGAGCGGCTCGTCCAGGCGCGTGTTGAGATCGGCCAGGGATTCGGCGGAGATGACCAGCAGCGGGTACCCGTCGGCGAACATCAGCTCCCCGCCGCCCCGTGACGTGGGCCGGTGACCGGTGAAGCGGACGAGGCGGCAGTCGGTGCCGAACAGGTCCGAGAACCAGGCCGCGGCCTCATCGCCCTGGTCGATGCCCTGGCACTCCTTCCGGTGGACGGTCACGTCCAGAACCTCACCGTCGTCCATGGCCTTGTGGACGAGCGGTGAGGTTTCGGGAGCGTCCACTGTGAGGACCTCGCCGTCATAGGACGGACGCAACAGCGCCATCTGCGCGAGTTCCCGCTGGGACAGGAGACGACCCTTGGGGGTGATCAGCATGAACTCCCGGTCGAACGGCAGACCCCTGGCGGTCAGTTCGGCGCTGTGCAGCGTGGTTCCGCCGCCGCTCTTGAGCGGATAGGCGTTCAGCTCGGTCACGGTCCCCTTCAAGGGCCCCTCCTGTCGGTTCCTGCTCTCAGCCGAGAGTGGCCAACCGGTCGAAGACCGGGTCCAGGCGTTCGACGAAGCGCTCGGGACGGCACACCTCGTCCAGGCGCTTCTCGTCCAGTTTCAGGCCCGCCTCGGCGGCGTGCCTGCGGAGCGTCTCGCGGAAGGGCGTCCCGCTCTCCCACGTCTCCATCGCGGCCTTCTGGACGAGCGGGTACGCCTCGTCGTCGCGGGACATGCCCGCCTCGACCAGTTCCAGGAGCACGGTGGAGGTGTAGATGAGCCCGCCGGTCGACTCCAGGTTCGCCTTCATCCGCGCCTCGTCCACGACAAGCCCGGACATGAGGCGGTTCGTCAGGTTCAGCATGTAGTCGAGCGCGATGGACGCGTCCGGCAGCGCGATCCGCTCGGTGGACGAGTGCGAGATGTCGCGCTCGTGCCACAGCGGAATGCCCTCCAGAACCGGGACGATCTGGGCGCGGACGATCCGGGCCATCCCGGCGAGCCGCTCAGAGATGATCGGGTTCTTCTTGTGCGGCATCGCCGACGAGCCCTTCTGCCCCTTCCCGAAGGGCTCCCACAGCTCGCGGACCTCGGTGCGCTGCCCGTGCCGGACCTCCAGCGCGATCGCCTCGCACACCGTCGCCATGATCGCCAGCGCGGACACCCACTCGCTGATGCCGTCGCGCATCACGACCTGCGTCGACACGTCGGCCGACCGCAGCCCCAGCTTCCGCGCCACGTGCAGCTCGACCGCCGGGTCGATGTTGGAGTACGTCCCGACCGCGCCGGAGATCGCCATCACCCCGACGGCCTCGCGGGCACGCCGCAGCCGGTCCCGGGAGCGGGCCATCGCGAACGCGAAGTCGGCGACACGGTGCCCCCACACGTCCGGTTCGCCGTGGATGCCGTGCGTCCGCCCGACCCGCAGCGTCGCCCGGTGCGCCAGCGCGTGGTCGCGCAGCGTCGCGACCAGCGTGTCGGCCTTCTCCAGCAGGATGTCGGTGGCCTCGGCGAGCTGCAGCGCGAGCGCGGTGTCCAGCAGGTCGGACGACGTCATGCCGAAATGGACGTACCGGGCGGCCTCCCGCGGCTCGGTGTTGTCCGCCCACGCCGACAGGAAGGCGATCACGTCATGCTGGGTGACCGCCTCGATCTCGTGCACCGCCTCGGGCGTCGGCGGCGGCGCCTTGCGCACCGGCTCCACCACCTCCGGCGGGATCGTGCCGGCCTCGGCGTGGGCCTCGACGACGAGGACCTCCACCTGGCACCACAGCTCGTACTTGTGCGCGTCGCTCCAGACGCGCCCCATCTCCGGAAGTGTGTACCGCTCAATCACCCGACAATTGTCGCATTACCCAGGGTCGATGACGCTGGCGGCCTTGAGTGCGATGTCCCCCCGGTGGTGGGAGCCGCGGAGGGCGATCTTGGAGACGGCCGCGTAGGCGGTGGCGCGGGCGGCGGCGAGGTCGGGGCCGGTCCCGACGACGTTCAGGACACGCCCACCGTTCGCGACGAGACGTCCCTCCCCGCCGAGCTTCGTGCCCGCGTGCAGGACGTACGCGCCGGGCACCCTGGCGGCCTCGTCCAGCCCGGTGATCTCGTCGCCCTTCACGGGGGCGGCCGGATAGCCCTCGGCGGCCACGACGACGGTGACGGCCGCGCCCGGATGCCATTCGGGACGGAACGCGGGGTCGAGCCCGCCGATCGCGCACGCCTGCAGGAGCGTGGCGATCGGGGTCGCCAGCCGGTCCAGGACGACCTGGGTCTCGGGATCGCCGAAGCGCGCGTTGAACTCCACCACGCGCACCCCCCTGGACGTCAGCGCCAGCCCCGCGTACAGGACGCCCACGTACGGCGTCTCGCGGCGGCGCAGCTCGTCCACGGCGGGCTGGACGACCGTGGACATGACCTCGTCCACAAGGTCCGGTGGCGCCCAGGGAAGCGGCGTGTAGGCGCCCATCCCACCCGTGTTGGGGCCCTCGTCACCGTCGTAGGCGCGCTTGAAGTCCTGGGCGGGCAGCAGCGGGACGGCGTGCTGCCCGTCGCACAGCGCGAACAGGGAGACCTCGGGGCCGTCCAGGAACTCCTCGATCACGACGCGGGCGCAGGCGGCGGCGTGCCGGGAGGCGATCGCGCGGTCCTCGGTGACGACGACGCCCTTGCCGGCCGCGAGACCGTCGTCCTTCACCACGTAGGGCGGGCCGAACGCGTCCAGCGCCGCCTCGACCTGCGCGGACGTCTCACAGACCCGCGCCGCGGCGGTGGGCACCCCGGCCTCCGCCATGATCTCCTTCGCGAACGCCTTGGACGCCTCGATCCGGGCGGCGGCGCGGTCCGGGCCGAAACACGGGATGCCCGCCCTGCGCAGGGCGTCGCCGACCCCCGCCACCAGCACCGCCTCCGGGCCGACGACGACGAGCTCGATCCGCAGCCGTGCGGCCAGCTCGGTCACCGCCGTCGGATCGCACGGGTCGAGCTGGTGGTTGTCCGCGATCTCGGCCGTGCCCGGATTGCCCGGGGCGCAGTGGAGAGCGGTGACGGCAGGGTCGCGGTGCAGGGCGCGGGCGAGCGCATGCTCGCGGCCACCCGATCCAAGGACGAGTACTCGCACGTCATGCGAGCTTACAGATCCCGCCTCGGGGTAGGTCCGGCATAGTCCCCGCCCTAACGGGCGTTGAGGCCGGTGAGGTGACCATCACATTGGGGCCGGTGAACCTTGCCGTTATGGACGGCGTCCTAAATAGCGGCTGGTAAGCTGCCACGGGCTTGACCGCCCGGTGTCGAGGTGTGTGAAAGGAGGTGGTCGGGATGAGTCCTGGTGATACTTGCAGTTCGCCAGAAAACCCTCACAGTCCGCACAGGACTGTTCTTCCGTCCGCCTCCGTCTGGCGTCCGGCCGTCGCCCTCGCGCGCTCCCTTAGCTGACCAGCCTGGGTCGAGCGCGCGCTCGGTGCGTGGCCGGCGGGTTAGGAGCACCTCATGGCCATGACACGAGTCCGTCCGGGCCGCGCGCTGTTCAAGACGCGTGGCCGCCCCACGAGCGTGCAGCCGCCGAACCGCCATTCCGCCGTCATCGACTGGGCCGCCTACATCGACGGGCACCGCGTCTCCACCGCCACCGTCGCCGACGCCGTCCGCCTCGTCCGCGACGGCCGCCTCATTCCCGACGGCGACAGCGCCGGCTTCGTCTGGGTCGGCCTCCACGAGCCGTCCGCCGCCGAACTCGCCGACATCGCCGAGGTCTTCGGCCTGCACCCGCTCGCCGTCGAGGACGCCATCCACGCCCACCAGCGGCCCAAGCTGGAGCGCTACGACGACGTCCACTTCGTCGTCATGAAGACCGTCGGGTACGTGCCGAGCGAGCCGGGCGGCCCCGAGGTCGTGGTCACCGGCGAGGTCATGCTCTTCTGCGGGCCCGACTTCGTCGTCACCGTCCGGCACGGCACCCACGGCGCGCTCGGCGCCGTCCGGTGCGACCTGGAGAAGGACCCGGCCCGCCTCGCGCTCGGCCCCGCCGCCGTCCTGCACGCCGTCGCCGACCGCGTCGTGGACGGCTACGTCTGCGTCGCCGCCGCCGTCATGGAGGACATCGACGAGGTCGAAGAGGCCGTCTTCTCCCCGGAGCGCACCGACGAGTCCCGCCGCATCTACCGGCTCAAGCGCGAGGTCATCCAGCTCAAGCGCGCCGTGGGCCCGCTCGCCGGCCCGCTGCGCAACCTCTCCGGCCGCCGCTTCGTCCCCGCCGAGATAAAGGAGTACCTCCGCGACGTCGAGGACCACCTCACCCGCGTCCGCGAGCAGGTCGAGTCCTACGACGAACTCCTCAACCCCATCCTCCAGGCGCACATGACCCAGGTCACCGTCGCCGACAACAAGGACATGCGCAAGATCTCCGCCTGGGGCGCCATCTTCATGGTCCCCACCGCCATAGCGGGGGTCTACGGCATGAACTTCAAGCACATGCCCGAAACCCAGTGGCACTACGGCTACCCCATGATCCTCGGCGTCATCACCCTGGCGTGCCTGGCTCTGTACAGAGGCTTCCGCCGCAACGGCTGGCTGTAGCCCCGCCACCGGCGGCGGCGGGGCTGTGCGGCCCTGCTCAAAGACGGCGACGCTCGTAGATCAGTCGAAGAGGTCACCGGCCGAGGCGGCGGTCACGGCACGGCGGAGCCAGGTGTCGAGCTGCTCGAGGTCGGTGCATCCGATGATGCGGGCGTGGATCTCGTCGGTCACCTCGATGCCGCGGCTGTCCAGCACGGTCAGGAGCGCCCTGGCCTCGCCTTTAGCCCTGCCCTCGGCCTCGCCCTTGGCCCTGCCCTCGGCCTCGCCCTTGGCCCTGCCCTCGGCCTCGGCCCTGCGGAAGTAGTCGCTCTTGTACTCGCGTTGCTTGGTCTGCATCATCGCCTCCAGAAGCTGCCCGGCCGCTCGGGGAAGCATTGCCAGCAGTTCGTCAATATATCCCTGGGCCTCGTCGGTATCGGTGTGGTGGAACGCGTCGAACATGGCGGCGAAGATCTTCTCCGCGGTCGGTTCGGTGCCGTGCACCAGCGCCGACAGCACCGTCAGCTCCACGTTCTCCGCCGCCTCGCCCGGGTCGATGATCACCGGGATCTCGTCCGGACCCAGGACCAGCGGCGTGACCACCAGGCCCGGATGTCCCATCCGGATCGGAACCCGGGCCTGCCGTGCGACACCCCGGTCGGGACAGATCACCAGCAGGGCCACCGGGCACCGCCGGCGGCCCCAGAGCGCCCCCAGATAGGCCGGCCAGCTCCAGCGCTTGTCCTTGACCGGGCCGCGCTGCACCTCCACGATCAGCGCCAGCGCCGTCTCGTCGCCGGCCAGCAGGCTGACCACCGAGTCGGCGCGGTACTCCGTCGGCTTGTGCTCGTTCAGCCCCCCGGACTCGATGCGGGCCCGCTCGAAATCCGGAATCTCCGGATGCACCAGGCGCAGCAGGTCCGCCGCTAACAGTGGTCGTTCCTGGATCAGGTCGAGCCAGATCTCGTGTTCTCGTGTCGGCACGTTCACACACTAAGGGTGGTCGATCATGCGCATACAGCAAACGACGATAAGGGAGGGATGTCCCGGTTGCCCTGGCCGCCGGGCCGGACCGGCGATCGCCGTCAGTTTCGGTCTTTCGCTGGGCGGGCGTCCGCATCGGCCAGCCGGGCGAGGCGGTCCCGGTCGATGATCGAGGTCCATCGGCGGCCGGTCTCGATGACGCCTTCCTTGCGCAGCCGGCTCATGGCCCTGCTGACCGACTCCGTCGTGCTGCCGGTCATCGCGGCCAGGTCGCTGCGGGTCAGTGGCAGTTGCAACAGGACGGCGCCGCGCCTGGGTTCGCCGAGCCGGTCGGCCAAGGTCAGGAGGGTCGCCGCGACCCGCTGCTCGACCGTGCCGCCCGACAGCCGCCGCAGGGCCTGCCGCGTCTCCTCCAGGCGGTGCCCGAGGTAGTCCACCACCGCGAGCGCGACGCTGGGGTGCCGGTGCAGGACGGCGCGGAAGTCGTCCGCGGAGATGGACAGCGCGCACGCGACCGTGAGCGCCTCGGCGGTGTCGGTGAACTCCGGCTCGCCGAGCGTGGTCAGCGTTCCGAACAGGCCCCCCGGCGTGACGATGTCGACCAGCACGTCCTGCCCGTCCGGTGTCGGGCGGACCAGCTTGACCCGGCCGCTGGCCAGTACGAACAGGTGGTCGGCATGAGCGCCGGCATGGTAGATCCGCTCGCCCTCGGCGTACCCGCGGACCCGCATGCGGGCTTCGATGGCGGCGATCTCGGCGACGCCCAGCCCGGTGAAGAACCGGGCGTGCGACAGCACCTTCAGCCGCATCGGCCGCGGGCAGTCGTGCGGGGCGGCGCAGGGGCGCCGCAGCGGCGTGGTCCGGCGATCCTTCCCCATGTCCCTCACCTGCTCCCCGCGGTGGCGGGCCGCACCTCACCGGCTGCGGCACCCGCCCGGTGGGCTTCCACGGTACGCGGCCGTATCCGCAGCAGCCGCATGCCATTGACGATCACGACCAGCACCGAGGCCTGATGCACGAACATCCCGATCGCCATGGTCACCCCGCCCAGCAGTACGCCGCTCAGCAACACGGCCACCGTGACCAGCGCGATGGCCGCGTTCTGGCGGAGGTTGCGCACGGTCAGCCGAGACAGCCTGATCGCCTCCGGCAACCGCATCAGGTTGTCGCTCATCAGCGCCAGATCGGCGGTCTCAAGTGCGACGTCGCTTCCGGCGGCGCCCATCGCGATCCCGACGTCCGCGGTGGCCAGGGCGGGTGCGTCGTTGACCCCGTCACCCACCATCGCGACGACCTGCCCCTCGGCCTGCAATGCCCGGACCGCCGCAAGCTTGTCCTCCGGCAGCAGACCGGCCCGTACCTCCGCGACACCGGTGGTCGCGGCGACGGCTCGGGCGACGCGCGCATCGTCGCCGGTCAGCATGACCACCCGCCGCACACCCGCGTCGCGCAGTCCCCGGACCATCGCGGCGGCGTCGGCCCGTACCTCGTCGGCCATGGCGATGACGCCGAGCACCGCCCCGTCGAGGGCGACCGCCATGGGGGTGCGGCCGGCCTCGGCGAATCCGGCCACCGTGGCCCGCGTCCAGGGATCCGCCACGATCCCCGACTCGGCGAGCAGGCCGAGCGAGCCGACCACGATCCGGTGCGTACCGGAACGGGCCTGCACGCCCTTGCCCGGGTGCGGTACGACCTGGTCGGGCAGCGGTGGCGCCGGCAGACCCGCCTCCCGGGCGGCTTCCAGCACCGGCCGTGCCAGCGGGTGCTCCGAGCCCGCCTCGGCCAGCGCGGCCCAGCCGAGCAGGTCGCGTTGCGTGGTGCCCGGCACCGGCACCAGGTCGGTCAGCCGGGGCCGTCCTCGGGTCAGCGTGCCGGTCTTGTCCAGCGCCACGGCCGTCACCCTCGCCGCGGTCTCCAGGTGCTCACCGCCTTTGATCAGGATGCCGGACCGGGCGGCCCGGCCGATGCCGGCCACGATCGACACCGGCATCGAGATCACCAGCGCGCCGGGGCAGCTGATGACCAGCAGGGTCAGGGCCATCACGACATCTTCGGTCAGCAGCCCGGCGACGGCGGCGAGCACCATGATCCCCGGGGTGTACCAGCGGGAGAACCGTTCGATGAACCGCTGTGCCCGCGCCTTCTCCTCCTGCGCCTCCTCGACCCGGTGGACGACGCGCGCCAGCGTGGTGTCGGCGCCCACACCGGTCGCCCGGACCCGGATGAAGCCGCCCCGGCTGACCGTGCCGGCGAAGACCTTCGCGCCGGCGCCCTTGTCCGCCGGGATCGACTCCCCGGTGATGCCCGCCTCGTCCACGACGGCCCGCCCGTCGATGACCTCGCCGTCCACGGGCACCTTGGCGCCGTTCTTGACCAGCACGGTCTCGCCGACACCGACCTGGTCGGCGGCGACCTGTACCTGCTCGCCGTCCCTGACCACCACCGCCACGGCGGGGGCCAGATCGAGCAGTTCGGCCAGCGCCCGCCGGGTGCGGCCCAGCGTGCTCGCCTCCAGGGCCCCGCCGACCGCGAACAGGAAGGTCACCGCCGCGGCCTCCCAGAACTCGCCGATGACCAGCGCCCCGACCGAGGCCGTGGTGACCAGCAGTTCGATGCCGATCGTGCGGTGGCCGAGGGAGCGCGCCGCCCGTACGGCGATGGGGCCGCCCGCCACCAGCGAGGCCGCCACCATCAGGGCCCTGCCGGTGTCCGGGTCCACCGTCCGCTCGACTATCGGGGCCGCGACGATCAGCAGTCCGCTGACGGCGGAGGCGGCCCACCGGTGGCGGACCGCCCGGCGTGCTCCCCGCAACACCTGTGAGGCCGGCGGTCGCGACGTGAACGTGGAGATCGACTCTCCTGCGAGTTGTGACGGTCGCCCGGTCAACGGATCATCCGCTCAGAAGGCGGACGGGACGGCGCGATAGCCGGCCTCGCCGACGGCCGTGACCAGCGTGTCGACGGACGCGACCCGCGGGTCGTGGTCGATCTCGATCCTGCCGGTGGTGAAGTGCACCTTGGCGGCGGTGACGCCCGGCGTGCGGAGCAGCCGCTTCTCGATCTTCGCGACGCACGAGGGGCAGCTGAATTCGCCGCTGCGCAGCAGCGTCCGTCGTGTGCTGGTCTGAGCGCTCATGACGCGTCCCTTCCCGGTTCTTCGATCGGCCGCGGAACCTGTGATCAGGTCGGCGCCGTCGACGGTAGGGAAGCGCGCCGGGAACGAACATGACGCGCGTCAAGCTGCCGCGTATTCACCCGGACACCCCCCCGGAATTCGGCTGATGAGCGGTTGATTGACGCACGTCATGGTGGGTGCGTCCGCGGCTTCCTAGCTTCCTCGTCGAGGATCGGCCACCGGCCGTGTGCACAGGGAGATGGGACATGAAAAAGGTACGTTCACGGTTCGTCATCGGGACCTCCGGGATCGCGGCGCTCGCGTTGGCGGGGGGTGCCTACCTGATCAGCGACGGGAACGCCGGGAAGACCGAGGGGAAGGCCGAGGGGCGGCAGGTGGCCGCCACCGAACACGCGGGCCGGACCGAGCCGGTCACCCAGCCGCTGCGGGACGAGCACAAGGAACTGCTGCCCCACATCGAGGAGCTGCGCGCCGCCGGCGACGCCGTCGGCAACGCGCAGTGGAAGGAACTGCGGACCAAGACCACCGCGGCCCACGAGTTCCTGGCCGGGCATCTGGTGCCGCACGCGCAGGCCGAGGACAAGGTGCTGTACGCGGAGATCGACCGGTTGCTCGGCAACGTGCCGGTGACCGCGACGATGCGCCGCGACCACGTGGAGGTCGTGAAGCTGACCGATGAACTGGAAGCCCTGAACAAGCAGCTCACGCAGCCGCCGAGCGCGCAGGCCCAGCGGGAGCTGCGCCGCGTGCTCTACGGCTCCTACACGCTGGTCAAACTGCACTTCGCCAAGGAGGAGGAGGTCTATCTGCCCCTCCTCGACCAGCGCCTCACCGCCGAACAGGCGCAGCAACTGTTCGACCGAATGGAACAGGAGGGCGACCACGGCGGCGGGCACGAGTAGGCGAGGACGCGGCTGAGAGAACGGCCGGGCACGCCGGGGCGCCCCGGCCGGACTTCGGCGCGGGCCGCCCCGGCTGAGCGCACTCTTCCCGCGCGGCTAGGGCAGGTGGGCGGCCGGGATGCGCGGGGACGGCCGGGGAAGGCCGTGGGACGCCAGAATCCGGTGCAGGCGGTCGGGGTAGTCGGTGACCACCGCGTCCACGCCGTAGCCGATGAAGCGGGTCATGTCCTCCGGGGTGTTGACCGTCCAGACGGCGACCGGGAGGGCGAAGGCGTGGGCCTCCTCGACGAGGGCGGGGGTGGTGATGGCGTGTTCGGGCGAGAGGATCGTCGCGCCGGCGGCCAGCGCGGCGGTCACCGGGTTCTCCGGTGAGCGACCCGCCGGCCAGGCCGTGCCGGGGACGAGGGTCGCGCGTTCGATCAGGGCGACCCGGTCGAACAACGGATAGTGGCGCCGGGCCTCGGCCAGGACGCGCCAGTCGAAGGCCAGGAGGCGGGCTCTCCGGGTCAGCCCGTGGGACGCCAGGACGTCCACCACGGCGGCCGTGAAGAGTTCGACCTCCTCGTCCGTCCAGGAGGGGTCGGTCTTGAGTTCGACGGCGAGTTTCACGTCCGAGGGGGCGAGCAGGGCGCACGCCTCGGCCAGCGTGGGGATCCGGGCGCCGGGCACGGGCGCCCGGTGGCCGAGGCCCGCGTCCACCGTGCGGATCTGGGCGAGCGTCAGCTCACGGATCGCCTTGCCCACGTAGGGGAAATCGGGGTCGTCGGGTTGGGCCGGGCCGGTGTCGGTGAGGTTCATCGGCGACAGGACCTGATCGTGGTTCAGGACGACCGTGCCGTCGGAGGTGAGGCCCACATCCAGTTCGATCACGTCGACGCCGAGGCCGAGGGCGTGGGCGAAACCGGGAAGGGTGTTCTCCGGACGGAGGCCGCGCGCGCCCCGGTGTCCGTGCACCTCGACGGTAGGGATCACCGCACGCACGCTACCGCCCGTGACCGGCCGCGCGGTGAACGATGTCAGACAAGGGAGCGAAGTGAGAGCGTCTGGTCGCGGCCGGGGCCGACGCCGATGGCGGAGATCTGCGCGCCGGACATCTCCTCCAGCGCCCGGACGTACGCCTGCGCGTTGTGCGGCAGGTCCTCGAACGTCTTGGCGCCGGTGATGTCCTCCTGCCAGCCGTCCAGGTACTCAAGGACGGGCTTGGCGTGGTGGAATTCGGTCTGCGTCGTGGGCAGCTCGTCCATCCGCTCGCCGTCGACCTCGTAGGCGACGCACACCGGGACCCGCTCCAGCCCGGACAGGACGTCCAGCTTGGTGAGGAAGTAGTCCGTGATGCCGTTGACGCGGGTGGCGTAGCGGGCGATGACCGCGTCGAACCAGCCGCAGCGCCGGTCGCGTCCCGTGGTGACGCCGTACTCGCCGCCGGTCTTGCGCAGGTACTCGCCCTGCTCGTCCAGCAGTTCGGTGGGGAACGGCCCGGAGCCCACGCGGGTCGTGTACGCCTTCAGGATGCCGATCACGCGGTTGATCTTCGTGGGGCCGATGCCGGAGCCCGCGCACGCGCCGCCGGCGGTGGGGCTGGACGACGTCACGAACGGGTAGGTGCCGTGGTCGATGTCCAGCAGCGTGCCCTGGGCGCCCTCCAGCAGAACGACCTTGCCGTCGTCCAGCGCCTTGTTGAGCACCAGCGTGGTGTCGGCGATGAACGGCTTCAGGCGTTCGCCGTAGGTCACGTACTCCTGGACGATCGGGCCCGTCTCGATGCGGCGCCGGTTGTAGACCTTCGTCAGGACCTGGTTCTTCTCGCGCAGCGCCAGGTCGAGCTTCTGGGTGAGGATGTTCGGGTCGAACAGGTCCTGGACGCGGATGCCCATCCGGTTGATCTTGTCGGCGTAGGTGGGGCCGATGCCGCGCCCGGTGGTGCCGATCCGGGCCTTGCCGAGGTAGCGCTCGGTGACCTTGTCGAGGGCTCGGTGGTGCGGCATGATCAGATGCGCGTTCGCCGAGATCAGCAGCCGCTCGCACGAGATGCCGCGCTCCCGCAGGCCGTCGATCTCCTGCAGCAGGACGGCCGGGTCGATCACCACGCCGTTGCCGATGACCGGGATGACGTCGGGCGACAGCACCCCGGACGGCAGCAGGTGCAGCGCGTAGCTCTTGTCGCCGATGACCACGGTGTGGCCGGCGTTGTTGCCGCCCTGGTAGCGGACGACGTAGTCGACCTCTCCGCCGAGCAGGTCTGTTGCCTTGCCCTTGCCCTCATCCCCCCACTGGGCACCGACAAGAACGATGGCAGGCATGCCATTTCCCTTCCCACGACGAAGGCCCCGGTCGCCGCAAGGGCGAAGGGGCCTCTTGCGATCAAAGCGTACCCGCCTCCGCGAGCGGAGGAAAACCGCAGGTATGTTCTGAACTTTGCACGCAATCGCGACGCTTGAGGTTGCGTGGCGACTCATGCTCCCTGGTACGCGGTCAGTTCGCCAGTGCGTCGGCCGCGGCGGGGCTGCTGTCGCGGAGGAACGCCCTGCAGCGTTCGGCCTCCTCGTCCTCGCCGATCGCGGCGGCGGCGCGGCCGAGGGCGTGCAGGGCGCGCAGGAAGCCGCGGTTGGCCTCGTGCTCCCACGGGATGGGCCCATGCCCCTTCCAGCCGGCCCGGCGCAACTGGTCCAGGCCGCGGTGGTAGCCGGTGCGGGCGAACGCGTAGGAGTCGATGACGCTGCCGCCCGCGAAGGCGCGGTCGGCCAGTTCCGCCCACGCGGCCGGGTAGTCCGGGTGGCGTGCGGCGACCTCGAACGGATCGACGCCGTTCTCCAGGGCCGTCCGGGCCTCGCTGTTGTCCGGCAGTTCGGTCGGAGGAGGGCCGCCGAGCAGGTTCTGGGTCATGCGGGTCATCGTAGGCGGGCTTGTCCGATCCCCGGCAACCCGGCCGAGGTCAGGCTCCGGACAGGACGGGGATGGGGAGGGGCAGGGTGAAGTGGGCCGCGCCGCCGTCGCGGGTGGAGCGGGCGGCGGGCCAGCCGTGCCGGACGAACAGCAGGGCCCCGTGGTTGGTGAGGACGATGTCGGCGTCGAACTCGGTGATGCCGCGCCGTCCGGCGAGTTGGGACAGGTAGGCGATCAGAACGCTGCCGAGGCCGCGACGCTGCCACGGGTCGGTGACGAGGACGGCGACCTCGGCGCGCCCGGGGCGTTTCGGGTCGCGGACGTATTCGGCGATGCCGACGAGCTCGTCGCCGTCCAGCCCGACCATGGCCTCGCGGTCCCAGTGGTCGAGGCGGTCGAGCAGGCCGACGTAGTACTCGGGGATGCGGGGCGTCCCGGAGAAGAAGCGCGTGTAGAGGCTGGCGGCCGACAGCCGGTCCGACATCCGGCGCAGGCGGTCCCGGTCGGCGAAGCCGTACGGGCGGATCCGGATGTCGTCGATATGGGCGGCGCTGCGCACATCGAGTTGTGTCATGCAACTCATTGGACCGCAGAAGGTTGTGTGAAGCAACTCATAAAGGAGTCAGGCGCCGGGGCCGGGGCGCGGTTCCACATCGGCCGGGCCGAGGGGCGCGCCGCAGGAATCGCAGGTGAGCCGGGGTGTCAGCGTCCCGTCGCAGCCCCGGTGACCGATGATCAGAGGCGGCCCTTCGGGCGCGTAATGGCGGTCGCCCCACATCAGCAGGGTCATGACCGCCGGCCACAGTTCGACGCCCTTGCGGGTGAGGCGGTACTCGAAGCGCTCCGGGCGCCGCTGGTACGGGACGCGCCGCATGATGCCCTCGGCGCACAGCCGGTTCAGGCGGTCGGTGAGGACGTTGCGGGCCACGCCGAGGGCGTCCTGGAAGTCGTCGAAGCGCCGCACGCCCTGGAAGGCGCTGCGGATCACCAGCATCGTCCACCGGTCGCCGACGACCTCCAGCGAGCGGGCGACCGAACAGTTCTGCGACTCGTAAGTGCGGGGCAGTGCCACGTCTCCGACCCTATCCGGGTTTCATGAAAAAACCCGGCCCCGGGGACGGCGTTCCCCGGGGCCGGTCGCGGCGGGCCGCCGCTAGAGCTTCTTGCCGGCGGACCGGAGGTTCTCGGCGGCCTCGACGATGCGGGCGGCCATCGCGGCCTCGGCGGCCTTGCCCCACGAGCGCGGGTCGTACTGCTTCTTGTTGCCGACCTCGCCGTCCACCTTCAGGACGCCGTCGTAGTTGCGGAACATGTGGTCCGCGACCGGACGGGTGAACGCGTACTGGGTGTCGGTGTCGATGTTCATCTTGATGACGCCGTAGGAGACGGCCTCGCGGATCTCCTCCAGCGTGGAGCCGGAGCCGCCGTGGAACACCAGGTCGAACGGCTTGTCCTTGCCGTGCTTGGCGCCGACCGCGTCCTGGATCTCCTTGAGCACCTCGGGACGCAGCTTGACCGAGCCCGGCTTGTAGACGCCGTGCACGTTGCCGAACGTCGCGGCCAGGATGTAGCGGCCCTTCTCGCCCACGCCGACGGCCTCGGCGGTCGCGAGCGCGTCACCCGGCGTCGTGTACAGCTTCTCGTTGATCTCGTTGGCGACGCCGTCCTCCTCGCCGCCGACGACGCCGATCTCCATCTCCATGATGATCCGGGCCTTGGCGCACTCGTCCAGCAGCTCGGCGGCGATCTCCAGGTTCTCGGTCAGCTCGACGGCGGACCCGTCCCACATGTGCGACTGGAACAGCGGCTCCTCGCCGCGCGCCACCCGCTCCTGGGAGATCTTGATCAGCGGACGCATGAAGCCGTCCAGCTTGTCCTTCGGGCAGTGGTCGGTGTGCAGGGCGATGTTCACCGGGTACTTGGCGGCCACGACCCGGGCGTACTCGGCGAGCGCGGTCGCACCCGTGACCATGTCCTTCACGGTGGAGCCGGACAGGTACTCGGCTCCACCGGTGGACACCTGCACGATCCCGTCGCTCTCGGCCTCCGCGAAGCCGCGCAGCGCGGCGTTCAGCGTCTGGCTGGACGTCACGTTGATCGCGGGGAAGGCGAAGCCGTCCTGCTTCGCACGGTCGAGCATCTCCGCGTAGACCTCGGGCGTTGCGATGGGCATTGTCAGCGTCCTTTCATACGCAGCGGTGCCGCCGGGCGACTGGGCCGGGCGGTGGCTCCCCGGTCCGGTACCCAGGGGAGTGCCCAGGTCACGCGGTTTCCGGGTCGGGCATGCCGTCCACCACCAGTATCCCGCGTATGCGGAGTGAGATGAAAGGTACGCTCGCCGTGTGGATCTCACGACCCTTCCTCTAAGCATCACCGAGTGGCTGCACCCGACCGCGTGGCTGCAGCTCTTCGGCACGTTCGCGACGATCGGCGTGCTCGCCATCATCTTCGCGGAGACCGGACTGCTGTTCGGCTGCATCCTCCCGGGCGACTCGCTGCTCTTCACGGCGGGGATCCTCACGGCGGTCTCGACCGTCAACGGGCAGGAGTTCCAGCCCCTGTCGCTGCCCTGGCTGCTCATCGGCGGCCCGATCGCGGCGATCGCCGGCGCCCAGCTCGGACACCTCCTCGGCGCCAGATACGGCCGCAAGCTGTTCGACCGGCCGGACTCCCGCATCTTCAAGCAGGAGTGGGTGGAGAAGGCCGAGTACTACTTCAACCGCTTCGGCCCCGCCAAGGCGGTGGTGCTGGCCCGGTTCATCCCGATCGTCCGGACGTTCCTGAACCCGCTCGCCGGGATGCTCGGCATGGACCCGCGCAAATTCTTCGTCTGGAACGCCATCGGCGGCATCGTCTGGACGGACGCGCTGTTCCTGCTGGGCCACTTCCTCGGTTCCGAGGTGCCCGACGTGGAGCGGTACATCCTTCCCGGCGTCGCGGTCATCCTGATTCTCTCCGTGATCCCGATCATCCGGGAGGTGATGAAGGGCCGTAAATCGGACCGTGGTCCGAATAAGAATGGTCCCGAAGAGTCACGTCCGTCGCTCAGCGGCGACAGTTATCGCTAACCTCCCCATGTGGGACGTCATCGGTCGGACCCTAGGGGTCTCGCGCGCATACTGATCGCGGCATTGGCCGTGGTGGCCGCCTTGGCCCTCCTCGTCGTGGGCGGCATGGCTCTGGTCAACGCGATCTCGGGCGAACCCGAAAAGAAGGGGCCTGCGACGCTCGCCTCCCCGTCGGGCGGCGGCAGGGCGTCCCCGAGCGAGAGCAGCGCCAAGACCTCGCCCTCGGTCGCCGTGCCGCTGGTGATCCGCGTGACCGGCCAGCCCACGACCGTGGTCGTGCGCGTCGCGGACGCCGGCGGCAAGGTGCTCACCAACGGAACGCTCAACACCGGGGAGACACTCCAGTACAAGGAGTCGCCCCTCCAGGTCGCCGCCGGCAACGGCGGCTCCCTGAAGGTCGTCATCTACGGCGAGGTGCAGCCGCAGAAGCCCGCCGGGCTGCGCGCCCAGTGGTTCGTGAAGGCCAAGAGCTGACCGAGTCCCGCTCAGTCCAGGCCCAGATCCGCCACGTCGTACGGGTGGCGGTAGACGAGCCCCTCCTCGGCGATCCGGGCGGCCGCGCCGCGCTCCAGGATCGTCGCGACCGCCACGACCTCCGCGCCCGCCTCCCGCAGCGCCTCCACCGCCGTGAGGACGGACCCGCCCGTCGTGGAGGTGTCCTCGACGGCGAGGACACGACGGCCCTCGACGTCCGGGCCCTCGATCCGCCGTTGCAGCCCGTGCGCCTTGCCCGCCTTGCGGACGACGAACGCGTCCAGTGTCCGCCCGCGCGCCGCCGCCGCGTGCAGCATCGCCGTCGCCACCGGGTCGGCGCCGAGCGTGAGCCCGCCGACGGCGTCGTAGTCGAGGTCGGCGGTCTCGTCCAGCATGACCCGCCCCACCAGCGGCGCCGCGGCCCCGTCCAGCGTCACCCGGCGCAGGTCCACATACCAGGACGCCCGCTTGCCCGACGACAGCACGAAGTCGCCGTGCACCACGGCCTTGTCCTTGATCTTCTGCAGCAGCTCGTCACGATCGCTCACGCTCAGAGCCTATTGACCCGGTGCGCGTGTCCCGTCGCCGCCGTGTAGGTTCGCGGCGTGACACCCGGAAGCGTCGTCCTGCTGCACGCCCCGAACACCACCGCGGACTCCTGGGGCGAGCTGCCCCGGATGCTCCGCTCGTACGGCCTGGACGTGCTGGCGCCGGACGTCCCGGACGAGACCGGTACCCGCTACATCGCCCGCGCCTCGCTGGCCATCACCGCGAACGACCCCGCCGCGCCGCTCGTCCTCGTCGCGCGCGGCGCCGCCGGCCCGCTCCTGCCGGGCATCGCCCTCGCCCAGCGCGCCGCCCACCGTCCCATCGGCGGCTTCGTGTTCGTCGACGCCGACCTGCCGCGCCGCGGCGGACATGACCACGCCGCCCCGCAGAACGACCTCCCCATGGCCCCAGATTGGCCGGAGGCGCCCTGCGGCTACCTCCGCACACATCCGGACGGTGCCGCCTCGTCCGAGCGCGATGAGGCCGTCAGAGAGGCTCGCCTACGCGGCTGGCCCGTCGCCGAACACGAACCCCCCGCGCCCGTAGCCCAATCCCTGCACGAACTGATCACCCACCTGTAGCCCCTCAGCCACCCCCCGCGCGCATGCCCGGCGCCCCAGCGGCGCCATGCGCACCCGTCACAGTCCCGACAGCGTGAGAACAGCCCCTCGGCCGTGACGGGGGTTCCAGGGGGCGCCCCCTGGGTTGGCTACGCGTTCTTGAGGAGGTCGTCCAGGAGGGCGTCGTAGTCGTCCTCGCTGCGGCCCAGGTCGACTCGGGCGCGGTAGCGCAGGCGGAGGAGGGCCTCCAGGCTGTCTTCGGCGATGGCGACGTCGTCCGGGCCCGGAGTGAGGGAGTCGGCGTCAGGGGACGGGGCCTCGTCGGGGCCGCCGCCCATGCCGGTGCCGACGGCACGGTCACGGAGGGCGAGGACGACGTCGGCGCCGCTGGTCGCCCATTCGTGCGCGCCGGTCGCGTCGCCCTGGGCGTACAGCACCTCGGCGACGGCGCGGTACACCTCGGGGTCACGGGGACGGTCGGCGCGGATCTGCTCGACGAGCGCGCGGGCCTCGTCGGCGCGGCCCAGCTCGAACAGCGCGTCGGCGAGATAGGCGCGCGGGTCGCCGTAGGTTTCGCCGCCGTCCTCCATGGCCTGGCGGTACAAATCAGCCGCCTTGGCGTGATCGCCTGCGTGCTGCCACTGCTCACCGGCGCGCAGCAGGACGTTGGCGCGTGACACCCCACCGGAGACCGAGTCGGCCAGCTCGGACAGCCGGCGGGCCGCCGAGATGTGATCGCCGGTGCGCAGGGTGTCGAACTCCAGATCGTCGAGATCGTCTTCCGTCACGTGCGTCACGCTTCAACGCTACCCGGCGGCGTGCGGCCGAAGCGGGCGAATCCCCGATGATCGTGGGATACCGCCGGGTGCCTGCCGGTTCACCTGCGGGAACGTTCGAGTGCGTCCCAGAAACCGCGGCGCAGCGCGTGTCGCACCTCGTCGTGCAGGAGGAAGTCGATGGGCAGTGAGGAGCCCTGCAGCAGCCGCGCCTCCAGGTCGGACGGCATGCGCGGTTTGCGGGCGAGGACGGCCTCCAGCCACAGCGCGGGCGCGTCCCGGGCGACGGATTCGCCGAAGTCCTGGCCCTCCTGGTGGGCGGATTTGACGGCGTCCGACAGCGTCGGGGTCTGCTGCGCCGGGACGGGTGACACCTGCTGCGGGCCGGTGTAGGGGCCCTGCTGGCCGCCGTGCCGGCCGCCCTGGTGTGACGGCAGCGTCTGCGGGGGGGACGGCGGGGACGGCGCCGGGACGGGCGACGAGCCGTACTGCGGCCCGGGGAGCGGCGGCAGCGGCGGTGTGGAGGAGGGCGCCTGTGCGGAGGAGGGGATGGGCTGGAGCGGGGGCTGCCGGCCGCCGGTGCCGTAGGACGATCCGGCGAGCCCGCCGCCGGTGCCGCCGGGCAGCGGCATCGGCCCGGTGCTCATCCCGGGGCCGGCCGAACCGGTGCTCATCCCGCCGGTCATGGCCGGGCCGAGGTCGCGGACGGACGACGGCGGCGGCCCGCTGACCGGGGACGCGGGCGGCGGTCCGCCGTGCGAGGTCGTCTGGAGCGGGCCGAGCGCGCCGCCGTGGCCGTTGGCGCTTCCGTGCCCGTTGGACAGGGGGCTCAGCCCGGTCGAGGAACCGGACGTCCCGTCCATGCCGGTGAGGAGGTTGACGTAGGGACGCAGTTGGCTGGAGTTGACCTCGATGAGGTCGTCGCACTCCTGCCGCAGCGTCCGGGAGATCGCCCGGTCGCCGTCGGCGGCGATGTGCAGGACCGTGACGCGGACGCCGAGGTCCTGGGCGTCGGTGACGACCTGCGCGAGGTCCTCGTCGCCGCTGATCAGGACGGCGTCGGCGAGCACGCCGTTGCGGGCCAGGGCCATGAGGTCGCGGTGGATCTCGGTGTCGACGCCCTCGCGGCGGCCGGGACGGGCGCGGCCGAGCCGCAGCTTGAGGCCGGGCAGGTCGGCGAGCGCGTCGTGCTCGGGCGACCGGCGGCCCTCGATCGTCGCCTCGTACCAGTAGCAGCGCAGCAGCGGCAGGCCGGTGCGGTCCTTGGCGAGGTCGCCGAGCAGTTTCAGGAGGCCGCCGAAGTCCCACGAGACCGTCTCGCGATGGCGCGTGCCGTGTACAGCCATGGCACCGTCCGCCAGCAGGTAGCCGGCGTCTACGAACAGCGCGCAGCGGTCCATGCGGCACCGTCCTTCCTCAATACGGGAGCTCACAGCGTGCCCACTCGGCGTAGCGGCACCGGGCGCCTATAGCGTAGTGAAGCCCCGCAGCCCAGTAAGCCCATACGGCGATTCGTCACTCTTTCATGACGACCCGCTCGTTGGCGACTCTTCGGTAACAAAGAGATGGAAGCCCTGGCGGGAACGGACGTCCGTATCACGTGATACCGGCGCAGCCCATCTCGGTGAGCTTGCCGTCGCCGTGCGGAGTCTCCCACCGGACGTTGCAGTCGCGTCCTGACAGTTCGACGGTGGCGATGGCGTTGGAGAACCAGGGGCCGTCGGTCATGCGCCAGCGAAGGGGCGGGACCGGCACCTTCGCCAGTTTCGCCAGCATCCGGAACGGGCCGCCCGCAGTCCGCGAAGAGGCGATGCGGTTCGCCCACCGGAACTTGCCCTGCAGGGGATTCCGCAGGGGCGAGCACACGATCTGAGAGATCTTCGACTGGGTGACGGGCGTGGTGACACGTGCCAGATACGAGTAGTGGATGTCGCCGGAGAGAAACGAAATGCTGGCCGGGGCGGGACCACGTTCCCCACGTCCGACGGAGACGACATCAGCGGCCACGTCGCGGAACGAGCGTTCGAACGCGGCCCAGTGCTCAAGGTCGGCGGCCTGCCGGATCTTCTCCCCGATCCCGGCACCACGCCTGCCCCAGGCGCCCTCGGCGACGGCCTCGTTCCAGGACTCGGCATGGTGGATCGCCGCAGGGAGCAGGTAGGGGAGAGAACTCGCGATGAGCAGGTGGTCCATGCCGCCCTGGCACTGACCGTCCAGCCACTGGAATTCTTCGTCGTCGAGCATGCCGCGGCGGTCCGCCGTGAGGAGCCGGGAGCATCGGCTGTCGACGACGATCAGGCGGGTGCCGCCCCAGTCGTGGGCGTAGCTCCAGCGCGTGCTGGCGGGCTCCTTGTCGGCCTTCTCCGCGAACTCGTCCAGGACGGCCCCGGCGTCGCCCGTCGTGTCGGACGCCTTCCGCAGCGCCTCGAAGAGGGGATCGGACGCCCGGTCCTGCGGCGACATGTTCCCGAGATGCTGGTAGATCCAGTACGACCCGATTCCGCCGGTGATGCGGGCCCGCCACCAGGGTTGTGACCACATTTTCTGACGCCAGGCGTAGGAGGTGTTCCAGTCGTCCCGGATGTCGTGGTCGTCGAAGATCGTGAAGGTGGGGACGGTCGACAGCAGCCACCGGACCGCCGGATCGCCGTGCCAGGCCAGCTTGTACAGGTGCGTGTAGTCCTCGAAGTCGGCGGCCTCGTCGGCGGGCGGCTCGCCCGGCCCGCGCCGTCCGCCGATGAACGCGCGCATCTCGTCGCTCAGTTCGTCGGCGTACACCTGGTCGCCGATCATGAGCAGGATGTCCGGCCAGGCGACGGCGTCGCCGCCCGTCCGGAGCCGTTCCGCGAACGCGGCGAGCGCGTCGTACCCGAACTCCTCCACCGTGCCCGGCGACCGGCGGCAGGACCCGAACGAGATCCGCAGGTCCCCGCCGTCGCCGAACGTCCTGATCTGGGACGGCGGGAACCCGTCGTCCTCGGGCCAGACGCTCTCGCCGTCGACCAGCACCTCGTACGGGATGCGCGACCCCGCCGCGAGCCCCTCGATCTCGACGAGCGCATAGTGATGGCCGTGCGCCGTGAACGTCCGCGCGGACGCGTCCACGCCGTGCTCCTCGTTGACGACCCGGACTTCGCCCGGCCGCTCCGTCTCCACCCAGATGGTCGCGGTGTGGTGACTCACGTGCCGGAGATGGGGCCCGAGTAGCAAAGCGCTCATAACCCGTCTCTCTAGCGGACCGGACCCCCTCGCGTCCACAGCGGGCC
>NZ_BCQQ01000015.1 GCF_001552155.1 Actinomadura formosensis NBRC 14204
GTGGGGGCGGGCGGCTCCGGTGCGGCGGCGGTGGCCTGGGCGGACGCGTTCGCCGCGGGCTCGGGCGCCGGCTCGGCGGCCTCCGTCTTGGCCGCGGGCTCCGCGGCGGCCGATGTGCCGGATTCGAGCGCCTTGCCGGAGTAGCCGGGGACCTGGATCTGCGGGAACGGCCCGGTGGTCCGCAGCGGCATCAGCGTGATCTGGTTCAGCGTGACCGGACCGGCGATCGCGCGCGGCTGCGGCGGCTCCGGCTGCTTGGCCTTCTCCTCCTTCTCGAACTCCTGCGACACGTACCGGTGCAGCGTCCGCAGCAGGACGAACAGGCCGAGCATCGACACGATCGGCGGGACGGCGGCCGTCGCCTGGTAGGAGAACGTCTTGTGGCCGACGTGGCCGACGTTGAAGATGAGGCTGGCCGTCCACCCGGCGAGGGCGATGGTCAGCGGCAGGCAGAAGTCCAGCCAGCTCAGCAGGGTCCGGCGGCGCAGCACGAAGGCGTCGATGGCGAGCAGGAAGAGGCCGAGCTCTCCCACGATGATGAAAAGGTCGACCAGCAGGGGGAACGACTCGGCCTTCCAGCCCCGCAGGCCGTGTTCGAGGGCCCAGTGGTAAAGGCCGGCGTAGGACTGGGCGAAGCCACCGGCGGTGGCGGTCAGGACCGCGGCCGCCATGAAGGCGATGGCCCCCCACCGTGTGATGACCTGAGCCCGGTTGGCAGCGCTCATGCGGCGTGTGCTCCCAAGAGTTCTTTACTCGACCAATAGTGATCGCTGGGAGACTATCCATTCTCTTGGCGTTCTGTGGCCGATTCGCATTACGTCTCGATCGCATTCGCCGAGATGACGGCCCGCGGCGGTCGCGCCGGGGCCGCACCGGGGCCGCGGCATCGGGCGTCCCCGCTGATTCCCACGGGTGCGGTTCCGTTCCGCGGGTACGGGACGAATACCGACAAACCCCCCGAATTACTACAGAAGGGGGATCGCCGTGAGCGATGCCGATGACGTGCTCGGGGCGGCGCTGCCGCTGGAGTACGAGGAGGACCTCGATCCGATGCTGGACCGGATCGGGGACGCCCGGTGCGTGCTGATCGGCGAGGCCAGCCACGGCACGCACGAGTACTACGCGTGGCGGTCGGCGCTGACCCGGCGGCTGATCGCCGAGCGCGGGTTCTCGTTCGTCGCGGTGGAGGGAGACTGGCCGGACTGCCGGCGCGTCGGCCGCTGCGTGACGCTGGCGGAGGGCTCGCCGGAGGACCCGCGGGACGTCCTGGACGCCTACGAGCGCTGGCCGACGTGGATGTGGGCCAACGAGGAGACCGTCAAGTTCTGCCGATGGCTGCGCGGCCACAACGCCGACCTGCCGTCCGGCGAGCGCGCCGGTTTCTACGGCCTGGACGTCTACAGCCTGTGGGAGTCGCTGCGCGCGGTCGTCGGCCATCTGGCGGACAACCGTCCGGAGTATCTGGAGACGGCGCTGGAGGCGTACCGCTGCTTCGAGCCGCACGCCGAGGACCCGCGGGCCTACGGGCGGTCGGCCGCGCTGGTCCCGGGCGGGTGCGCCGAGGAGGTCCTGGCGCTGCTGACCGGGCTGCGCCGGCCGGCGGACGCCGGGGACCCGGCGGAGGAGCTCGACGCCCGGCAGAACGCCGAGGTGGCGGTGGGCGCCGAGCGGTACTACCGCGCCATGATCGGCGGCGGCCCGGAGGCGTGGAACGTCCGGGACGTCCACATGGCCGACACCCTCGACCGGCTCATGGAGTTCCACGAGTCGGAGCGTGACGGCGGCAAGGCGGTCGTGTGGGCGCACAACACCCATATCGGCGATGCGCGGGCCACCAACATGGCCGACGCGGGGATGGTCAGCCTCGGCCAGCTCGCGCGGGAGCGGCACGGCCGGGACCGGGTCGTGGCGATCGGGTTCGCCGGCGGGCCGGGCGAGGTCGTCGCGGCGCCGGGCTGGGGAGCCCCGATGGAGGTCATGCACGTTCCGCCGCCGGTCCGCGGCTCGCTGGAGGAGGTGCTGGCGGAGTCGGAACTGCACCGCGGGCTGTTCATCGTGCCGCCCGAAGCGGACAAGCCGTCCTTCCTCACCCGGACGCTCGGGCACCGCGCGATCGGCGTCGTGTACGACATGGACCGCGACCGGCGCCAGTACGTCCCGACCAGGCTCGCCGACCGCTATGACGCGCTGTGCTGGTTCCGGATCACCTCCGCGCTCCAGCCGCTGCACCTGGAGGCGGCGCGCCGTGGTGAACTGGAGACGATGCCGACGGGAGTATGAGGAGCCGCCATGTCCTTGACCATGGGCCCGGGACCGCTCGCGGGCTCGCCCGGCGACGAGGTCAACTTCACCATCAAGGGGCCGGAGCACCGGCTGTTCATGCAGGACTTCCCGCGCCGCGTCCGGGCCAGGTTCGCGGGCGAGACCGTCCTGGACACCGAGCGCGGGAAGCTCCTGCACGAGACGGGGCTGCTGCCCGTCCTGTACGTCCCGGAGGAGGACGTCCGGACCGGCCTGCTGGAGAAGACCACCCACTCCACGTACTGCCCGTTCAAGGGCGACGCCGCCTACTGGACGGTCCGGGTCGGCGACCGGGCCGCGGAGAACGCGGTCTGGGCCTATCCCGAGCCGAAGCCCGAGTCGTCGTGGCTGCGCGGGTACATGGCGTTCTACTGGCACCCGATGGACGCCTGGTTCGACGAGGACGAGCAGGTCCACGGGCACCTGCGGGACCCGTTCCACCGCGTCGACGCGCGCCGCACCTCCCGGCACGTCCGGGTGCTGCGGGACGGGGAGGTGATCGCGGAGACCCGGCGTCCGCTTCTGCTGTCGGAGACGGGGCTGCCCAACCGCTTCTACATCCCGGCCGACGACGTCCGCCGCGACCTGCTGACCCGCGGCGACAAGCGGACCGTCTGCCCGTACAAGGGCGAGGCGACGTACTGGTCCCTGGACGGCGCCGAGAACGCCGCCTGGTCCTACGAGGATCCCTTGGCGGACGCCGCCAAGATCGCCGGCTACCTGAGCTTCGACCACGGGGCCCTGACGATCGAACCCGCGCCGCCGCGGGCGTAGCGGGCCCGCACGCCGTCCGGAACCGGCCGCGGGCCGTGACCCGTGCCGGCCGGGAGGCTTATCCGGGTTCTCGCGGTGCACAGGCGGGCGGCTCCCGGTTTACAGTTTTGATTGACCGGGAGCGGTGACGGCGGGCAAAGGAGACGGCTCTTGGCAGTGTACGCGGCGTCCTCCCCGCGGCCGGGATTCTGGGCCGCGCTCGACCCCGGGCAGCAGGCCGCGCTGCGGGGCGCCGCGCGGCCCCGGCAGTACCCGGTGAAGGCGCCGCTCGTGTACCAGGGCGACGAGTCCGACCATGTGATCATCATCGAGCGCGGCTGGGCGAAGGTCACCTCGGCCACCGCGGACGGCCACGACGTGGTCCTGGCCGTCCGCGGCCCCGGCGACCTGCTGGCCGAGAGCGCGGTGCTGGGCGGCCGGCCGCGCGCCGCGACCGTGACCGCGCTGTCGCCGGTCCGCGCACTGGTCGTGCCCGCCGCCCGCTTCACCGGGTTCCTGGACCAGCACCCGGACGTGTGGATGCTCGTCACCGGAACGTTCGTCCAGCGCATGGACGACTCCGACCGGCGGCTCACCGCGCATGTCGCGAGCCGCGGCCCGCAGCGCCTGGCGTCACTGCTGACGCACCTCGCGGAACTGTCGGCCCACCACGTCCCGCCCGCGCCGGACGGATCGATCGAGATCGGGCCGCCGCTGTCCCAGGAGGAGCTGGGCAGCTGGATGGACGCCTCCCGGGAGACCGTCGCGCGTGCACTCAACGGGTTGCGCCGCGCCGGCCTGATCCGCACCGGCTGGCGCCGGATCACCGTGGTGGACCTGCCCCGGCTCCGCGAGTTCGCCAAGGAGGCCGACTGACCGCTCCGGCCCCGGCGGCCCGCGCCGGCTCGTCGATCGCCGGGCGGTCATCGGGGGAGTCCACCGGGGCGCGTGCGGGGACGACGGCGAGGTCGGCCCGGAAGCGGCGGTTGAGGGCGGCGCGGACGCGGCCGGAGGCGGTCCTGCCGCGCGGGCTCGCGACGTCGTCGATGGGCGGCGGCACGTCCAGGTCCACGGCGGGCGCCGGACGCGGGTCGGTGATGGCGGCGATCGCCTCGTCCGGCAGTGGCCGCTCGACCTCGCTGAAGCCGCCGTCCGGCGACCGGCGGATGACGCCGGTCTCCAGACCGTGCCGGGCCAGGGCGAGGTCGCGGCGCTGCAGGCCGACGCAGATGCGGTAGGTGACGATGTAGGCCAGCACCGGCCCGAGGACGATCAGGAAGCGGAAGAACCAGGTCGTCCAGAACAGCGGGACGTGGAACCGGTCGGCGAGGACGTCGTTGCCGCCCGCGAGCCACAGCGTCCCGTAGAAGACCATGCCGCCGACGCCGATGCCCGTCCGGGCGGGGACGTCGCGGGGCCGGTCCAGCAGATGGTGGATCTGGTGGTCGCCGGTCACCCAGCGTTCCAGGAACGGGTAGAGGGCGAGGCCGGTGAACAGCAGTCCGGGGACCACCAGCGCCGGGACGGCCACGCTCAGCGTGACCGTGTGGCCCCAGGCGGTGATCTCCCAGGCGGGCATGATCCGCAGCGCGCCCTCCAGCCAGCCCATGTACCAGTCGGGCTGCGAGCCGGAGCTGATCGCGCCCGGGTCGTACGGGCCGAACAGCCAGACCGGGTTGATCTGGAAGAAGGCCGCCAGCAGCGTCGTGACGCCCAGCACCCACAGGAACAGCGAGGTGGTCTTGGCGATGAACACCGGGAAGAACGGGTACCCGCGGACGGTGCTGTTCGAGCTGCCCTTGCCGGGGAACTGGGTGTGCGTCTGCCGCCAGGTCAGCACGATCGCGTGCAGCGGGATCAGCGCCGCGAGGACGCCCGGGATCAGCAGCACGTGGATGATGTACAGGCGCGGGATGACGTCGGTGCCCGGATACTCCCCGCCGAACAGGAACATCACCAGGTAGGTGCCGACCACCGGGATCGACGCGGTGACGCCCTCCACGATCCGCAGGCCGGTGCCCGACAGCAGGTCGTCCGGCAGCGAGTACCCGAACAGGCCGTTGAACATGACCAGGATGAACATGAGGATGCCGATCAGCCAGTTCAGCTCGCGGGGCTTGCGGAACGCGCCGCTGAAGAAGTTGCGCAGCAGGTGGACGAGGATCGCGCCCATGAAGATGAGCGTCGACCAGTGGTGGATCTGCCGGACGAGCAGCCCGCCCCGCACATCGAAGCTGATCTTGAGCGCGGAGGCGTACGCCTCGCTCATCTCCACGCCCCGCAGCTTCGCGTAGGAGCCCTGGTAGACGACCTCGTGCATGCTCGGCTTGAAGAACAGCGTCAGGTACACCCCGGTCAGCAGGATGATCACGAACGAGTACATCGCGATCTCGCCGACCAGGAAGCTCCACTGGTCCGGGAACGCCTTGCGCAGCGCCTTGCGGGCGAACCCGGTGGTGCCGAGCCGCTCGTCCAGCGCCTGTGCCGTGGCGCCCGTCAATCCCGCCATCGTCCGCATCCCTCCGTCGCGCCGCTCGCGCCTGTCGTGCTCTCAGGGATAAGACCGGCGAGAACGGAGGAGTGTGACATCGGGTGATGTGCACCGCGTCACACCGCGCGGATTCGCGGAGACGGTCAGCGGGCGGGGCGCGCCAGGTGGCTGCGGCGCTGGTAGCGCGGCCGCCAGCCGACCCGGTAGCACAGCCGGATCGGCGGCGGCAGCAGCCGCAGCACCGCGCGGCGGGTGGCCTCCGGGGCGCCGTCCAGCAGCCAGGGCAGGAACACGCCGAGCCCGCGGACGCCGAGCCCGCGCCGGAACTCCACGTCGAACGTGCCCCACTCGAACGGCGTGAGAGTCTCCTGGATCAGCGGCAGGACGGCCGACTCCTTGAAGTCCAGCAGCGCGTCCACGGCCGCGCGGAGATCCCGGGTGTACCGGGCGAACATGAAACGGTCACGGTGTTCCAGTGCCGCGTCCACGCCGTCGACCAGCGGGACGACCCGCACGGTCCGCAGCGCCAGGGAGTCGAGGACGGCGCCCACCCGTCCGGGGGCGTCGGCGTCCTTGGCGTACATCACCGTCCACAGGGTCTGTTTCTCCGCGGCGTCCTGGAGATGCCAGTGGAGGCTGAACAGCGCCCAGCCGTTGGCCACCGCGGGGCCGTCCGGTCCGGCCGCCGCCTCCAGCCGGGCCGTGTCGCGGCGGAACGCGTCGTACGCGGCGTACAGCATCGTCAGGTCGTACCGTCTGGCCACGCTCTCCATGCCGTCTCCCAAGCCTTCGCGCAGGTGCCACCACAGAGGTAGATGCGCCGGACACCCCGGAGTGTGACGCGATCCGGGCCCGACTTCTGTGACCTCCCCCACGAAGGATGATGTATGCGGCGGCAGGGGCGGGGGAGGGCGGCTCTGGACGCCCGCCTCAGACGCCCGCCTCCGCGGCGCGCGCGTTGAGGCGTTCCCGCTGCGGAACCACGGTGTACTTGGGGTCCCGCGCCGACTGCATCCCGGCCTGGAAGACGCCGAAACGCGTGCATGCCGAACCCGCCAGCAGCGCCGCCCCGCTGACCACGGCCGCCGCGCGGCTGCGTCCGCCGAGCAGGACGCCCCCGGCGGTGCCCGCGGCCGCCAGGACCTCGCCCGCGCGCATGAGCCGGCCGGCCCCGCCCCGCTTGTACGGTTCGGCGGCGAGCCCGGCCCGGCGCTCCAGCACCTTGGCCGCGGCCAGCTCCAGGGCGGAGCCGAACACGGCGGCGGTGCGCATCGGGCCGGTCTCGCGGACGGGTGCCACGACCATCGCCATCCCCGCCGCCGCGGCGGCGGCCGAGCCGACGAAGACGAACGGCAGTTCGCGGTGCGCCTCATGCCAGGCGGGCACCGCGGTGTCGGCGGCCAGGACGGCGGTGTAGGCGGCCACCGCGGGGCCGAGCACGGCGGCCCCGGCGGTCGCGGCCCCGCCCAGACGCGGGAAGCGTCCCGCCACGTCCAGGACGGCGGCGGCGCCCGCGGCCGGCCCGTACGCGGCCAGCAGCCAGGAGCCCACGCTCATCGGGGACGTCGGCTTCATGACCCGCAGCATGTTGAAGAACCGGCCGGGCCGTCCGAGATCGTGGATCAGCATGGCCGCCGACCCGCCGATCGCGGCCAGCGAGGAGATCTTCAGTGCCCGCGCGGTGGCGGGGCGCCCGGTGAGCTGCGCACCCGCCGCCAGCACCGACCCGGCGCCGGCCAGCCCGCCGAGGAAGAAGTACCCGGCGATGTCGAGAGCCTTCCAGACCGGCGGGTTCAGGATGGGCTTGCCGTAGTAGGAGGTGAACTCGGCCTCGGGCACCATCGCCTTCTCGCCGCGTCCGCCGCGCCGCCTGCCGCGCCGTCCGCCGTCCCCGCGGCGCAGCCCCTTGCCGACCTGCGCCTCCCGGCCCGGCCGCGCGCCGCGCACGCCCTCCCCGCCCACGTCCGAACCGCTCATCGGGCACCTCCCCGGGGGCCGTGGACGGCGAAGACGGCGGCGAGGCCGCCGAGCAGCGTGGCGGCGGCGAGACCCGCGTGCTTCCACATGGCCGGCAGGTCGCGCGTGGTGACGACCGGATCCGGGGGCAGCCCGTACACCTCCGGCTCGTCCAGCAGCAGGAAGAACGCGCCGTCGCCGCCGACGCCGTCCTGCGGGTCGTGGCCGTAGAGGCGGGCGTCCGCGACGCCGATGTCGTGGAGCTGCTCGACGCGCAACGCGGCCCGCTCGCGCAGCTCCTCCAGCGGCCCGTACTGGATGGAGTCGGTGGGGCACGCCTTCGCGCACGCCGGTTCCTGGCCGGCCCCGAGCCGGTCGTAGCACATCGTGCACTTCCATGCGCGGCCGTCGCCCTTGCGCTGATCGATGACCCCGTACGGGCAGGCCGGGATGCAGTAGCCGCACCCGTTGCAGATGTCCTCCTGGACGACGACCGTCCCGAACTCGGTGCGGAACAGCGAGCCGGTGGGGCACACGTCCAGGCAGGCGGCGTGCGTGCAGTGCTTGCACACGTCGGACGCCATCAGCCAGCGCAGATCGGTGCCGTCGCCGTGGCCGGCGCCCGTCTCGGCGTGCCCCATGGGCTTGTTCTGCTCGATGAACGCGACGTGCCGCCACGTGTCGGCGCTGAGGCCCTGCGTGTTGTCGTAGGACATGCCGGTGAACTCCAGGCCGTCCTCGGGAACGGCGTTCCACTCCTTGCAGGCCACCTCGCACGCCTTGCAGCCGATGCACACCGACGTGTCGGTGAAGAAGCCCATCCTCGGCGGATGGTCGGTGCAGCCGGAGTCGGCGGCGACGTCGGATTCGGCCCCCGCGAGCAGATTCCGTCCGATCAAGCTGCTCATCCCACAGGACCTCCCGTCGCGGCGCCGATCCTTTTCCGATTTCCCAGCGGGGCGTTTCCTACACGTGCCCTGCCCGGTCGACACTGATCGCGGCCCGTGCTCGACCGGCCGCCGCTCAGTCGCCGGCCGCTCAGTCGCCGGCCGCTCAGTCGCCGGCCGCTCAGTCGCCGGCCGCTCAGTCCGCGGTCATCGCCTTCCACTGCCGGTCGGCGACGGGACGCCAGGTGTCGTGGCGCTCGTGGAAGAGCGTGAACGCCTGTGAGCCGCACCAGCCGTCCGGGAGCAGCTCCGCCGGGAGGCCCGGGTCGAGGAACGGGAACCGGCGCCATTCCTGGACGAGCCTCGTGTGCGCGGCGAACGTCCCCGGGTCGTCGCCGGGACGCAGCGTGCGGACGGCGTCCAGGAAGTCCTCGTAGGCGAGTTCGATCTCGTCCAGGTCCCACGCCTGCCGGGCCACGCGCCGCGCCTCGGCCAGGTCGCCGAGCCGCCCGGTGAACAGCGTGGAGGTGTCCGCGACACCGATCTCGCCGAGGACCCCGCGCACCTCCGGCTCGCGCTCGGGACGCGGGCTCACCCACACGCCGGGGGAGAGGTTGCCGAGCCCGTTCCACGCGAGCCGCGTCCGCAGCAGGTGGCGGAGCCTGCGGTTGGTCTCCGGGACGGTCGCGAGGACGAGCAGCCACCGCCCGTCCCATTCGCCGACCGGGCAGCCGAAGCCGTAGATCCGCTCGGTGCCGTCGGTGAGCAGCCGCTCGCCGGACGCGGTGAGCCGCCAGGCGGTGCGGCGGCCGTGCCGTTCCCCGGCGAGCCAGCCCTCGGCGGCGCTGCGCGCGAGCGCCTGCCGGACCGCCTTCTCCTCCACGCCGAGCAGCCCGAGCGCGCGCAGGAACGTCGCCGTCCAGACCGGTTCGCCGGCGGGCAGGACGAACTCGCCCAGCAGGGTCAGCAGCAGCGAGCGGGCGCTCGCCGCGCCGAGCTCGCGCCGGCGCCGAAACTGGGGCCTGGGGTGCGCCGCGTCCTCGCCGTTTCGGGCCATGTGTTCTCCTCCTGAGCCCTTCTGGGGCGCGGCCGTCCGTGGAACGCTGTCCAGTATTGCGCGACTCTCACCCGCTCGGCCATCATTCGACAAGTCCATTGACTAACGTTTCATATATGTAGAGCATTAGTGTCACGGTTCCCGGAGACTGGAGATCCCGATGACCGCTGAAACGGCGGCCGCACCGGCTGTGCCCGCCACGTTCAACGCTTCCGAATACCTGCTCCGGGCGGCGTCCGAGGACGAGACCGCCGGACGGACGGCCCTCACCGGTCCCGGCGGCGATCTCGGCTACGGCGAGCTGGCCGAACTGGCCGGGCATGTCGCCGCCGGGCTGGAGGGCTGGGGCCTGCGCGGCGAGGAGCGGGTGGTCCTGTTCATGGCGGACGGCCCGTTCATGGCCGCCGCGATCCTGGGCGCGATGCGGCTCGGCGCCGTGCCGGTGCCGGTGTCGACGATGCTGACCGGGGCCGAGCTGGCCGCGCTGCTCAACGACGCGCGGGCCAGAGTGCTGCTGGTCAGCGACCGGTTCGCGGCGGCGGCGGAGGCGGCGCTCGCGCACGCGCCGGGCGTCCGGCAGGTGGCGGTGGAGGGGGACGGCGGCCTGCAGGCGCCGCCCGGCGTGCGGGTGAGCCCCTTCGCGGACCTGATCGCCGCGGGGCGGGCCCGGGGCGGCGAACCCCGCGACCCCTACCTGACCTCGGACGACTCCAGCGCGCTGTGGCTCTACACGTCCGGCACGACGGGCAGGCCGAAGGGCGCGATGCACCGGCACGCCGGCATCCGGCACGTGGTGGAGACCTATGGCCGCCAGGTCCTCGGCATCACCCCCGAGGACCGCTGCTACTCGGTCGCCAAGCTGTTCTTCGCCTACGGGATCGGAAACTCGCTGTTCTTCCCGCTCGCCGCCGGCGCGACCGCGATCCTGGATCCGGACCGGCCGACGCCCGCGTCCGTCGCGGCACGGCTGATCGAGTACCGTCCGACGCTGTTCTTCGCGGTGCCCACCTTCTACGCCGCGCTCCTGAACGCGGACGTGCCGGTGGAGGCGTTCGCGTCCGTCCGGCTGGCGGTGTCGGCGGGCGAGCCGCTGCCCGCCGAGCTGTGCCGCCGCTTCACCGCGAGGTACGGCGTGGAGGTCCTCGACGGGATCGGCTCGACGGAGTGCCTGCACATCTTCCTGTCGAACCGGCCGGGGCGGGTCCGTCCCGGCACGACCGGCACCGCCGTGCCCGGCTACGAGCTGCGGATCGTGGACGCCGAGGGCGCCGAGGTCGCGCCGGGCACGCCGGGCACGCTGATGGTGAAGGGCGAGTCGATCGCGACCGGCTACTGGTGCCGCACGGACACCACCCGGAAGGTGTTCCAGGGGGAGTGGCTGCGCACCGGCGACACCTATGTGGTGGACGACGACGGCTACTACACCTGCCTCGGCCGGACGGGCGACATGCTCAAGGCCGGCGGGATCTGGGTGTCGCCGTCCGAGGTGGAGGGACGGCTGCTGGAGCACCCGGCGGTGTCGATGGCCGCGGTCGTCGGGCTGCCGGACGCCGACGGCCTGGACAGGCCCGTCGCGGCCGTCGTCCTCAAGGAGGGGACGGCCGCCGAGCCGGGGGAGCTGATCGACTTCTGCCGGGCCGGGCTCGCGTCCTACAAGCGTCCCCGCGAGGTGCTGATCGTGGACGGGCTCCCGACGACGCCGACCGGCAAGCTGCGCCGCTTCGCCGTCCGGGAACTGGCCGCGACCTTGCTGAACACGCCCTGAGCGGGCGCCGGGCCATGGCCGCCCGGGACGGCCCGGCCGGTTGATGTACTACAAATCCTTGACGCATAAAACAATATCTGTAGAGCATGGTGGAGACGGCACCGGGGGGAAGGACAGCTCATGACCACACCGCACGTGGAGTTCCGTGTGGACCCGTCCCGCTACCGGCACTGGAGCCTGGACGTCGAGGAACCCGTCGCCACCCTCACGATGGCGGTGGACGAGCGGGGCGGCCTGGTCCCCGGCTACGAGCTCAAGCTCAACTCCTACGACCTCGGCGTGGACATCGAGCTGTACGACGCCGTCCAGCGGCTCCGGTTCGAGCACCCCGGGGTACGGACGGTCGTGATCACCAGCGGCAGGGAGAAGGTCTTCTGCGCGGGCGCCAACATCCGGATGCTGGCCGCGTCCCCGCACCCGTGGAAGGTCAACTTCTGCAAGTTCACCAACGAAACCCGCAACGGCATCGAGGACGCGACGGCCAACTCCGGCCAGACCTACCTGGCGGCGGTCAACGGCACCGCGTCCGGCGGCGGATACGAGCTGGCGCTCGCCTGCGAGCACATCATGCTCGTGGACGACCGGTCCTCGGCGGTGTCGCTGCCGGAGGTGGCGCTGCTCGGCGTCCTGCCCGGCACCGGCGGACTGACCCGCGTGTCGGACAAGCGGCGCGTCCGCCGCGACCGCGCCGACTACTTCTGCACCAAGGTCGAGGGGCTGGGCGGCAAGAAGGCCGTCGCGTGGCGGCTGGTCGACGAGGCGGTGCCCCGCACGGCCTGGGACGCGACGGTCGCGGAGCGCGCCAGGGAACTGGCGGCCCGCTCGTCCCGGCCGCAGGGCGCCGAGGGCATCGCGCTGACGCCGCTCACCAAGGAGCGCACCGGCACGTCCATCACCTACCGGCACGTGTCGGCGAAGCTGGACCGCGCCGCCGGCGTCGTCGAGATCACCGTCGCCGGACCGGACGCCGAGCCCGGCGACGTCCACGGGCAGGGCGCGGACTTCTGGACGCTCGCCATGGCCCGCGAGCTGGACGACCTGATCCTCGACCTGCGCACCAACGAACTCGGGCTCGGCACGTGGACGTTCCGGACGACCGGGTCGGCCGGGCACGTCCTCGCCCATGACCGGCTGCTGCTCGACAACGCCGGGGACTGGCTCGCCAACGAGATCGTCCACTACCTCAAGCGGACGCTGAAGCGCCTGGACGTCACCAGCCGCAGCCTCATCGCGCTGATCGAGCCGGGTGGCTGCTTCGCCGGCTCGCTCCTGGAGATCGTGCTCGCCGCCGACCGCGCCTACCAGCTCGACGGCGTCTTCGAGGACATCGACCCCGGCGCCGACCCCGCCGCGATCACCGTGGACGCGATGAACCTCGGCCCGCTCCCGATGAGCAACGGCCTCACCCGTCTGGAGACCCGCTTCCTCGGCGACGACGAGGCGCTCGCCGCCGTCCGCGACGCGGCCGGCAAGCCGCTCGAAGCCGCCGACGCCGAGCGCCTCGGCCTGGTCACCTTCGCGCCCGACGACATCGACTGGGACGAGGAGATCCGCATCGCGCTGGAGGAGCGGGCCGGCTTCAGCCCCGACGCGCTCACCGGGCTGGAGGCCAACTGCCGCTTCCCCGGCCCGGAGACCCTGGAGACCAAGATCTTCGGCCGGCTCAGCGCCTGGCAGAACTGGATCTTCACCCGCCCGAACGCGTCCGGCCCCGACGGCGCGCTGCGCCGCTACGGCACCGGGCGGCGCGCCGACTTCGACCGAAAGCGAGCCTGACCCATGGCGATCACCGCCGACTACACCGAGAAGATCCCGAACAACGTCGACCTGCGCGAGGACCGGCGCCTCCAGCGCGCCCTGGAGTCGTGGCAGCCGAACTTCCTGTCCTGGTGGGAGTCGATGGGCCCGTCCCTGCCCACGCAGGACGTCTACCTGCGGACCGCCGTGAACGTCGGCCGCGAGGGCTGGGCGCATTTCGGGCACGTCGCCATGAAGGACTACCGGTGGGGCATCTTCCTCGCCGAACGCGACGGCGACCGGCGCATCGGGTTCGGCGCGCACAAGGGCGAGCCCGCCTGGCAGAAGGTTCCCGGCGAGTACCGCGCCGACCTGCAACGTCTCATCGTCATCCAGGGCGACACCGAGCCCGCGTCCGTCGAGCAGCAGCGCAACCTCGGTGCCACCGCGCCCAGCCTCTACGACCTGCGCAACCTGTTCCAGGTGAACGTCGAGGAGGGCCGTCATCTGTGGGCGATGGTCTACCTCCTGCACGCCTACTTCGGACGTGAGGGCCGCGAGGAGGCCGAGGAACTGCTCCACCGCAACTCCGGCAGCGAGGAGTCGCCCCGCATCCTCGGCGCGTTCAACGAGGAGACGCCCGACTGGTTGTCCTTCTACATGTTCACCTACTTCACCGACCGGGACGGCAAGTACCAGCTCGGCACGCTGAAGGAGTCCGGGTTCGACCCGCTGTCACGGACGTGCGAGTTCATGCTCAAGGAAGAGGCCCACCACATGATGGTCGGCACCACGGGCGTCGACCGGGTGGTGGAGCGGACCGTCCAGCTCATGAAGGAGCACGACACCGACGACGTCACCCCGCACGGCGCGATTTCGCTCGACGTCATCCAGAAGTACCTGAACTTCCACTACTCGGTGTCGCTCGACCTGTTCGGCTCCGAGACGTCCGGCAACGTCGCGAACTACTACACGGCCGGCCTCAAGGGACGCTGGATGGAGGGCCGCCGCCGGGACGACCACCGTCTCACCGACGACTCGATCATGGTGGACGCCCTGGTCGACGGCGCCATCGGGCGGACCGAGGTCGCCGCGCTCACCGGCCTGAACACCGACCTGCGCCGCGAGTACGTCTCCGACTGCCAGAGCGGCGTCAACCGGTGGAACCGCATCCTGTCCGAGGCGGGCCTGCCGCAGCGCCTCTCCCTGCCGAGCATCGCCTTCAACCGGAAGGTCGGCGCGTTCGCCGGCATCGAGACCACCCCGGACGGCGAGATCCTGAGCGCCGCCGAATGGGAGGGGCGCAAGGGCGCCTGGCTGCCGACGGAGGTCGACAAGACCCACGTCCGGTCGCTGATGCGGCCGGTCCACCAGCGCGGCAAGATCGCCGGCTGGATCGCGCCGCCGCGCAGCGGCGTCAACGGCAAGCCGTTCGACTACGAGTACGTCCGGCTCTAGACCCGGCTCGCCGCCGGGTCAGCGGGCGAGGTGGCGGGAGATGACCAGGCGCTGGATCTGGTTGGTGCCCTCGAAGATCTGCATCACCTTCGCTTCGCGCATGAAGCGCTCCACCGGGAAGTCGCGGGTGTAGCCGGCGCCGCCGAGGACCTGGACGGCGTCGGTGGTGACCTTCATGGCGTTGTCGGTGGCGACCAGCTTGGCGATGGACGCCTCGCGGCCGTAGGGGCGGCCCGCGTCCTTCAGCCGGGCGGCGGACAGGTAGGTGGCACGGGCCGACTCGACGGCGGCGGCCATGTCGGCGAGGACGAAGGCGAGGCCCTGATGGTCGATGATCGCCTTGCCGAACGCCTCACGCTCCTTGGCGTACGCGACGGCCGTGTCAAGGGCGCCCTGGGCGAGGCCGGTGGCGACGGCGGCGATGCCGAGGCGGCCGGCGTCCAGGCCCGCGAGGGCGATGGAGAGACCCTGGCCCTCGCGGCCGATCAGGTTGGCCGCGGGGATGCGCGCCTCCACCAGGCGGACGGTCGCGGTGGTGGAGCCCATCAGGCCCATCTTGTCCTCGGGCTCGTCGAACTCCAGGCCGGGGGTGCCGGCGGGGACATGGAAGCAGGAGATGCCGCGGGCGCCGTCGTCGGAGGTGCGGGCCATGACGGTGTAGAAGTCGGCCTCGCCGCCGTGGGTCGTCCACGCCTTGGCGCCGTTGAGGACGTAGGAGTCGCCGTCCCGGACGGCCTTGGCGCGCATCGCGGCGGGGTCGGAGCCGGCGTGCGCCTCGGACAGGCAGTACGCGCCGAGCCGCTCGCCGGAGAGCATGCCGGGCAGCCACCGCGCGCGCTGCTCGTCGGTGCCGTAGGCGAACAGCGGGAAGCAGGACAGCGCGTGGACGCTGACGCCGACGCCGACGCTCGCCCACGCCGCGCCGATCTCCTCCAGGACCTGCAGGTAGATCTCGTACGGCTGGGCGCCGCCGCCGAACTCCTCCGGGTACGGCAGCGTCAGCAGACCCGCCCGGCCCAGCGTCGTGAACACCTCGCGCGGGAACGTCCCGGTGCGCTCGGCGCCGGCGGCGTGCGGCGCCAGCTCCTTGGCCGCGATCTCGCGGGTGAGCGCGATCAGGTCCGCGGACTCGGGGGTCGGCAGGTGCCGGGTGGCGGGCATGGCGGGCTCCTTTCGGTACGCCGACAGTACCAAAACCAGTACTGGCGAACCCATTTTGGTACTGTTCCCGGCATGACCTCGCCGGACGAACGCGGGACGCGGGCGGCGCGGCGGCGCGAGGCGCTGATCGGGCGGCTCATGGAGGTGTTCCTCGACCGCGGGTTCGCCGAGCTGAGCGTCGCCGACCTGGCCGCCCTGCTGCGCTGCTCGAAGAGCACCCTGTACACGGTGGCGTCGAGCCGGGAGCAGATCATCGCGGCGGTGGTCCGCGCGTTCTTCCGCCGGGCGACCGGGCGGGTGGAGGCCGTCCTCGACTCGCAGGCGGACCCGCGCGAACGCGTCGGCGCCTACCTGCGCGCGATCTCGGCGGAACTCGCCCCCGCGTCCCCCGCCTTCTTCGCCGACCTGGACGCCTTCGCCCCCGCCCGCGAGATCTACAAGCGCAACACCGCGTTCGCGGTGCGCCGCGTGCGGGGGCTCGTCCGGGAGGCGGCGCCCGGCACGGACGCCGCGTTCGTCGGCGCCGTCGCCGGGCAGGTGATGGAGTCCATCCACCGCGGCGAGATCAAGGCGCAGACCGGCCTGGACGACTCCGCCGCCTACGCCGCGCTGGCGTCCCTCATCGTCGCCCGCATGACCGCCGGCTAACGCTGCGCCAGCTGGAGCGCGTGCTCGACCAGGGCGACCAGCACGCCCCGTGCCACCTCGCGGCTCCGCACGTCGCACATCAGCACCGGGACGTCCGAGTCGAGGTCGAGCGCGTCGCGGATCTCATCCGCGCTGTAGCGGCGGGCGCCCTCGAACTGGTTCGCGGCGATGACGAACGGGATCCCCCGCTCCTCGAAGAAGTCGATGGACGCGAAGCTCGTGCTGAGCCGGCGGGTGTCGACCAGCACGATCGCGCCGACCGCGCCGTAGGCGATCTGGTCCCACATGAACCAGAACCGCTCCTGGCCCGGCGTCCCGAACAGGTACAGCCGGACACCGCCGGAGAACGTCAGGCGGCCGAAGTCCATCGCGACGGTCGTGGTGGTCTTGCTCTCGATGCCGCCGAGATCGTCCACCCCCACCGAGGCGTCGGTGAGGGTCTCCTCGGTGCGCAGCGGGCGGACCTCGCTCACCGCGCCGACCAGCGTCGTCTTGCCGACGCCGAAGCCACCGGCCACCAGCACCTTGAGCGTGTGCAGGGGGACGTCGTCGTCTTGCCGTTGAGACACCGAGGACTCAGAGGCGGCGAAGTTCATCGAGCACTCTCATCAGGATGCGGGGGTCGGGACGTTCGGACGGTTCCGCCGCCTGCGGGACCTCTTCGATCAGGCCGTACTGGTGCAGGTCCTCCAGCAGGATCTGCACGACCCGGAACGGAAGGTCGGTCTCCGAGGCCAGGTCGGCGGGCGTCGACGGCCGCCGGCACAGTTCCAGCAGCCGCCGCTGCTCGCGGGACAGCCACACCCGGTCGCCCGGGGTGCGGCCGGTCGCGACGAGGATCGTGACCAGGTCGACGACGAGACCGCGGGGGCGGGTGCGCCCGCGGGTGACCGCGTACGGGCGCACGACCGGGCCGGCCTCCCGCCCGATCCAGCGTTCTCTCGGATTCTCCACGGTCGCCTCAGCCCGGGGCACCCGGCCGCAGGGACGCGTCCTCGGACTCGGCGGCGCGCGGCGAGGTCGACAGCGCCCGCCGCACCCGCTTGATCAGCATGGTGGTCTCGTAGGCGACGAGCCCGGCGTTGCCGCCGGCGTCGCTGAGCACCGCCAGGCAGCTTCCGTTGCCGGCCGGCATGACGAAGAACAGCTTGTCGTCCAGTTCCACCACGGTCTGCCGCACCTGCCTGGCGGAGAAGTGCTCGCGGGCGCCGTTGGCCAGGCTGTGGAAGCCCGACGACAGCGCAGCGAGGAACTCGGCGTCCCTGCGGGTGACGTCACCCGAGGCGCCCATGACCAGCCCGTCCCTGGACAACAGAACGGCTTGGCGGACCTCGCCTACCCGCTGCACCAGATCATCGAGCAGCCAGTCGAGCTCGCCGGTGGCATGCCCCTGCCGCGTCATGCGTCTCCCCATTCATCACGTGGATCGAGATCACCCGGTTCGTCGTCTTCGACCCTGCCGCGCAACCATCCCGACTGTAGCGAGGCCATCAGGTTCCGGCTGAGTTCTGGACTAGGCTCCTCGAAGTCGTCTTCGTCGTCGGTGTCCGGCTCAGCATGCCTGGTCACCGAGTGCTTACGCAGCTCGGGAGCGAGGTTACGCTGCCGGACCCGGCGCGGAAGCCGGCCGGTGGCCTCGCTGTCCTCCATCGCCGGTTCCGGATCCTCCTTTTGCGGCCGGGTCTGGCCATTGGTGGGTTCGGGCTGGTCGAAGGCGACCGGCGGATTGAAGGATACGGGCGGTGCCGGAGTGTCCGGCGGGGGAGCCGGCCGCGCGTGCTTGGCGGGGCCGGGCAGCGCGGGACGGATCGGGCGGCCGAGCCGGGCCGCGCCCGCGCCGGGCGCCCCCGACGTGACCGCCTGCGGCGCCCCTTCGGTGTGCGCCTGCCACTGGTCGTCCACGACCACCAGGGCATGCGGGATGAGGACGACCGCGGTCGTGCCCCCGTACGCCGACGGCTGGAGCGAGACCTTGATGTCGTGCCGGGCCGCGAGCCGCGCGACGACGAACAGGCCGAGCCGCTCGGTGTCGACGAGGTCGAACTCGACGGCGTTGTCGAGGCGCTGGTTCAGCGACTCCAGTTCGTCGGGATGCAGGCCGATGCCGCGGTCCACGACCTCCACCGCGAGCCCGTTGGCGACGGTTTCGACCTTGACGGTGACCTCGGTGGTCGGCGGGGAGTAGGCGGTGGCGTTCTCGATCAGCTCGGCGAGCAGGTGGATGACGTCGGCGACCACCTCCCCGGTGACCGCGGTCGACGACACGCCGGCCACCTCGATCCGGGTGTAGTCCTCGACCTCGGCGATCGCGGCGCGCACCACGTCCTCGGCGGCGACCGGGTGGTCCCAGGCGCGGACGGTCGGCGAGCCGGACAGGATGACCAGGCCCTCGGCGTGCCGCCGCATGCGGGTGGTCAGGTGGTCGAGGCGGAACAGGTCGTCCAGCTCCTCGGGGCTGGAGGCGCGCCGCTCCATCTGGTCCAGCAGCCGCAGCTGCCGGTGCAGCAGCGACTGGCTGCGCCACGACAGGTTGACGAAGACGCGGTTGATGCTCGCGCGCAGGTCCGCCTCGTCGATCGCGGTGCTGATCGCCTGCCGCTGGACGGTCTCGAACGCCTCGCTGACCAGGGCGACCTCGCGGGTCCTGCCGGCCTCGGGACGGGGCGTCTCGGCATCCAGGTCCACCCGCTCGCCGCGCCGCAGCCGCGTGACGACGCGGGGCAGCCGCTCGTTCGCCAGCTCCTGCGCCGACCGCTGGAGGTTCCGCAGCTCGTCGGCGTGCCGGCGGGCGAACAGCAGGGACAGCGCGATGGAGAGGATGACGGCCAGCAGCCCGACGCCGCCCGCCAGGTAGACCCGCATCATGATCCGGTGGCCGGCGGGCTCGACCTGCTCGCGCTGGAGTTGCTCGCCGGCCTTGTAGGTGGTGTCGAGCCACAGCTGCCCGGCCGCCTTGGTGGCGGCCTGCCACCGCTGCGGGGCGGGTGCCCGGCCGCGCCGGATGGTGGCGTTCTCCAGTTCGACGAACTCGCCGTAGATGGGGGAGTTCACCAGGCCGCCCATGGTCTGCGCGATGTTGCCGCTGAGCCCGATCCGGCCGAGGTCGAGCAGCTCGGTGCGGGCGCCCGCCCACTCGGCGAACGCGGCGCGGGCGCCGGGCGTCAGCCGGCCGCGGCGCAGGCCGGCCAGCAGCAGGTCCTCGCGCAGCATGAAGTCGCGCGCCCAGTACATGTACAGCAGGCCGTTGGTCTGCTGGTAGACGTCGAGGTCGTCGATGTCCACCAGCGTGCTGAGCAGCCGGACCGTCTCGTCGAACGCGTCGCTGTAGGCGTTGATGGCCTCCAGCACCGTGACGTTCTGCGTGGTGACCTGCGACCGCATGCTGGCCAGCAGGTCGAACTGGTTGGCGACGTTCCGGGTGCGCTGCACCGCGTCCTCGTCCATGTGCTTCGTGGCCTCGGGGGAGAGCGCCGACTTGCGGAAGGCGGCCACCTCGCGGCTGGTCCTGCCGACCGCCTCCTCGAACTTCTGCACGCTGGCGGAGGACGGCGATATCAGCGCGGCGATCCCCGCCGCGCGTTCCTCCTGCACCGCCTGCATGGCGCGATTGGCCGGTTGGCTGACCCGGTCGTGGTTGTCGGCGTACTGCATCCGCCGGAGCGCGTCGTTCACCGCCGGGACGGCCGAGAACGCCCACAGGACCACGAGCGACGCCAGTGGAATCGTCAGCAGCAGCACGATCCGCCGCCCGATCGGACGTGTACGCGGACGCCCGTGGGATCTATGCACCTGTTCGGGACTGGACAAGGCCCCACTCCTGATCGTCGCCGGCCACCTTCAAGGGTCACGAAGCATACTCACGCCGATTTGTCCGAAGCCAGGGGTCTCACCTGCTAGAACTACGCTCGGGTACGGATGGCGCCCGCCCCGGGGGGCTCCCGCGGGCGCCGCGGGCCCGCCTTTGCCTCTCCGTCGTTTCCGCAGGTCACCACAGGCGCGCGGGCGGCCATTGCGGTGCTGGACGGGGAGCCGGCGTTTACCGCCGGCCCGTCATGATCGCCACCTGTGGTGCAGGTATCCGGGACGGACGGTAATCGCGGAAAAGTTGACGATCTTGGGGATGGGGGTGCGATAGGAGGCCAATATTGGCCGTTTTGATGCTAAGTCGTGTCTTGTTGCGGGAATTGACGCGTGTCAGGCTTCCGGTTACTTCGTCCCCCACAAACGGAGACCGAGTCATGCGCAGAGCCGCGCTAGCAACCCTGACCGGGCTGTCACTCGCCGCCGCCCCCCTGGCCGCGGTCCCCGCCCAGGCCGCCGCACCGGCGCACGCCAAGCTGGCCGGCCTGGTCACGCTGAAGAACGTCCGCCACCACCAGCTGAACCTGCAGAAGATCGCGGACGCCAACGGCGGCAACCGGGCCGCCGGGCTCCCCGGCAACAAGATCACCATCAAGTACCTCGCGGACCAGCTCAAGCGGGCCGGCTACAGCCCCACGATCCAGACCTTCTCGTTCGACTTCTGGCAGGAGAAGTCCGCGCCGGTCTTCGCCGAGACGGCGCCCGAGCAGAAGACGTTCGCGCCGGACACCGACTTCGCGACGCTCCAGTACTCCGGCTCCGGCGACGTCACCGCGGCCGCGACGCCCGTCGACCCGGGCGCCACCGGGACCGGCAGCGGATGCGAGGCCGGCGACTTCGCCGGCTTCCCGAAGGGCCACATCGCGCTGATCCAGCGCGGCGGCTGCTTCTTCTCCCTCAAGGCCGGCAACGCCATCGCCGCCGGCGCGTCCGCCGTGGTCATCTACCAGCTCCCCGGCCAGACCGGCCCGGTCTCGGGCACGCTGACCAAGCCGTACGACATCCCGGTGATCGGGCCGACGAACGCGATCGGCAAGGCCCTGGTCGAGCAGGCGCAGAACGGCGGCGTGACGCTGCGGGTGAAGACCGACACGCTCAACCAGAAGCGCGAGGCGGCCAACGTCATCGCCGACACCGGACGCGGCCGGGCCGACAACGTCGTGGTCGTCGGCGCCCACAACGACAGTGTCGCCGCGGGCCCCGGCATCAACGACGACGGCTCGGGCACCGCGACGCTGCTGGAGATGGCGAAGCAGATCCACAAGCTCGGCTCCAAGGTCCGCAACAAGGTGCGGTTCGCGTTCTGGGGCGCCGAGGAGGAGGGACTGCTCGGCTCGCAGTACTACGTGGACAACCTCCCGCAGGCCGAGCGCGACAAGGTCGCGCTGATGCTCGACTTCGACATGCTCGCCTCCCCGAACTACGTCCGGTTCGTCTATGACGGCGACAACAGCGCGGGACAGAACAACGTCGCGGCGCCCGCCGGATCCGGCGCGATCGAGAAGGCGTTCAACGACTACTTCGCGAACCGGAAGCTGGCCACCGACCCGACGCCCTTCAACGGGCGGTCGGACTACGACGCCTTCATCAGTGTGGGGATCCCCGCCGGCGGCGTGTTCACCGGCGCCGAGGGCATCAAGACCCCCGAGCAGGCGAAGGTGTACGGCGGCACCGCCGGGACGGCGTACGACCCGTGCTACCACCAGGCGTGCGACCGCTACGACAACGTGGACCTCACGGGCTTCGACCAGATGATCGACGCCACGGCCGCGGTCACCGAACTGTTCGCGCACAGCACGCTGACCGTCAACGGCAACGAGCTGGCCAGGCGGCAGACGCAGCCCGGGAAGAGCATGACGCCGGCCGGGATCGGCGGCTACGCCACCCGGTGAGTCCGTTCCGTGAGGGACGCGCCCGGCCCCGGGCGCGTCCCTCACCCCGTTCCACGAGCGTGCGGCGAGCCGCCCGTCCGGGCCGGCACCGGCTCCGCGGTCACGTGCTCCCCCTGGTGGGTAGGGCTTCGGCGGGGAGGTACTCATGGAGATCGAAATGGTCGTCGAGATCCCCGGAGGATCGCGCAACAAGTACGAGATGGACCACCGGCTCGGCCGCATCCGGCTCGACCGGATGCTGTTCACCTCGACCCGCTACCCGCACGACTACGGCTACATCCCGGACACCTGCGCGGAGGACGGCGACCCGCTGGACGTGATGGTGCTGCTGGAGGAGCCCACGTTCCCCGGCTGCCAGATCACCGTCCGCAGCGTCGGCGTGTTCTGGATGCTCGACGAGAAGGGCCCGGACGCGAAGATCCTCACCGTCCCGTCGCGGGACGTCCGCTACGCGGGGATCAACGACCTGCCCGACGTGCAGGCGCACGTCCTCGACGAGATCTCGCACTTCTTCGACATCTACAAGAGCCTCGAACCGGGCAAGTCCGCCGACGTGCGCGGCTGGCAGAACCGTGAGGTCGCCGACCGGACGATCACCGAGGCCGTCGAACGGGCCCGGACCACGGCGAGCCCGACCGCCTGACCGGCGGCGCCCGCGGCGGCACGTGACGGACCTCACCCGCCGCGCCCGAGATCCGCCGTGTAGCGTTCAAGATCCTCCAGGGCGGACGCGTCCTGATCTCCATGGGGGGAGAGCGCATGAGCACCGTCGGCGGTGGGAACGTGGAGGACGGCATCCGCGCGGACCGGCCGGTGTCGGCGCGGGTCTGGAACTACTGGCTCGGCGGCAAGGACCACTACGAGGCGGACCGGATCGCGGGCGAGAAGGTCGCGCGGGAGGTGCCCGGCATCGTCGCCGCCGCGCGCACCGACCGGCTGTTCCTCGGCCGGTGCGTGCGCCACCTGGCGGGCGGGGAGGGCGTCCGGCAGTTCCTCGACATCGGCACCGGGCTGCCGACCGCCGACAACACGCACGAGATCGCGCAGCGCGTCGCGCCGGAGTCGCGCGTCGTCTATGTCGACAACGATCCGCTGGTGCTCGTCCACGCGCGTGCGCTGCTCACCAGTTCCCCGGAGGGCGTGACCAGCTACATCGACGCCGATGCCCGCGATCCCGAGCGCATTCTCGACGAGGCCGCCAGGACACTCGACTTCGGCGAGCCCGTCGCGCTGATGATGCTCGCCCTGCTGCATCTCGTCACCGACGACGACGAGGTGCGCAGCATTCTGGACCGGCTCGTCGGCGCGCTCGCCCCGGGCAGTTTCGTGGCGTTGTCGCACGCCTGCCTGGACGTGGACGTGACGCGCACCGCCGTCAGCACGTGGAATGAAAGCGGCACCCCGCATCCGCTCAAGGCCCGGACCACCGCGCAGATCGAGGCGCTGTTCGACGGACTGGAATTGCTCAAGCCGGGAGTCGTGTCGTGTTCGCAGTGGCGTCCCGACCCCAATCCGTGGGGCGAGCCGCTGGAGACCATGACCTTTTGTGGAGTGGCGAGAAAACTACCCGCGTGAGGATATTCGTTAGAGGATCGGGTGCGCATTGACCGACACCGTTCTTCCGGAGGAAATCCTTGGCGCATATCGAACTGGACGACGATGTTCCCGGATTGCCGTCACTGCTCCGGTTCCGGCCGGAGACGGCGGGCCCGCTGAGCGCGCTCGCGGAGGCCCTGCTGCGCGGCCCGAGCCCGCTGGAACGCGGTGAGCGGGAGCTGATCGCCGCCTATGTGTCCGAGCTGAACGGCTGCCGCTTCTGCGCCTCCTCCCACGGCGCGTGCGCCGCCGCGCAACTGCCCGGCGGCATGACGCTCGTCCGGCAGGTGCACGCCGATCCCGCCGCCGCGCCGGTGTCCGCCAAGCTCAGGTCCCTTCTGCGCATCGCCGCCGCCGTGCAGCGCGGCGGCCACGAGGTCGGCGGCGAGCACATCGCCGCCGCGCGCGACACCGGCGCCACGGACGTGGAGATCCACGACGCCGTCCTCATCGCCGCCGCGTTCTGCATGTACAACCGGTACGTGGACGGCCTCGGCACCAGCGCCCCGGAGAATCCGGCCGCGTACGCGCGGATGGCCGAGCGGCTCGTCGCCCACGGCTACGGCGCCGCCGCCGGCCCCCGCTGAAACCCGCCGGACCGGACGGGCGGCGGCGGGGGCCGGCGGCGGGGAGCTACGGACGCCGGGCGGGCCGGCGGAAGATCGTGATGGAGTGGCCGACCTCGCCGATCCGCTCGCTGGAGGCGATCAGCGGCACCAGCCGCCGATCGTTTCTGGCGATCCAGCTGTCGGAGACCACGAGCAGCCCGCGCACCCGGTCCGGGGGCACCTCGCGCGGGTCGGACGCGTGGATGCCGTAGTAGGACGGGACGCCGCCGCCCTTGACGACGAGCCACACCTTCTCGCCGGGGTAGCGGTCGCGGAGCCGGTCGGCGAGCCGCGCCAGGTCCTGGCCCCAGTCCACGTTGGAGTCGTGCAGCCGCAGATGCGTCCTGGACGGGCCGCCGAACGCCTCGTTGGAGTACGGCAGGTAGTACGGGTAGGTCCGGACCGAGCTGACCGCGACGAACAGCAGCAGCGCGCCCGTGGCGATCTTCGCCCACCGCCACCGGACGAGCAGCACCCCGCCGGCCGCCACCGCCAGGAACATCGGGACGAAGATGGCGTACCGGACGCCGAGGTCGCGGGAGCCGGTCATCGCCGCCGCGAACAGCACGGCCGCGGGGAGGAGGACGTACGGCGCGGCGGCCCGCGGCCGGGGCAGCGCCACCATCGCGACGATGCCCGCCGCCCACAGGGCCAGCATCCCGAGCGGCGTCTTCACCAGCAGCGCGGCCGGCAGGTAGTACCAGAGGTGGCCGCGGTAGGACTCCCCGAACAGGAAGCCGCCCCACCGCATGTGCTCGAAGCGGAACTGGATGAGCATCCCGTCCCGGAAGGGCCGCGGGAACGGCATCAGGTCGGCGGCGAGCCCGTGCAGCCCCTTCGCCGCCGGGACGCCGGCGGGGGCCGTCCAGCGCAGCCGCGGGTCCACCGCCAGGTAGGCCGCCCACACGACCGCGCCGGCCGTGACGGCGACACCGGCCGCCGCCAGCACCCCGGCCGCGACGGTGCGCCGGTCCCGGCGGAACGACCGCGCCGCCCAGACCGACAGCGCCGCCAGGGCCGCCAGTACCGGCACGGCGGGCAGCGCGCTCATCTTGCTCGCCAGGGCGGCGCCGAGCGCCAGGCCGGCGAGCGGCAGGTGGCGCCGGGGCCGCTCCCGCGCCCGCCACAGCAGCCACACCGAGGTCAGCAGGAATCCGGCCGTCGGCACGTCCAGCGTGGCCAGCGACCCGTGCGCGATGACGTCCGGGGAGAACGCGTAGAGGGTGAGGGCGGCCAGCCCGCCGCGGTTCCCGGCGAGGTCGCGGGCGAACGCGAACACCACCAGCCCGAACAGCAGCGTCAGGACGATGACGGGCAGCCGCGCGGCCAGCATGATCCGCTGCGCGTCGTTGTGCGACCCGTACAGGAAACGCTGCCCCGCCCTCTGGTCGGACCCGGTGAACCCGGCGTCCAGGTGCGGGCGGGTCAGCGCCGCCCCCGCCCCGATGAGCAGCTTGCTGAACGGTGGATGCTCCGGGTTGTGGCGCAGGTCGTGTTCGCGCAGGTAGACCACGCCCGTGACGACGTAGACGGGTTCGTCGGTGGTGGGGGACTGCCGCACGGCCGTGGAGACCATCGCGAACGCCATCTCGCCGAGCAGCGCCACCACGATGACCACGACCAGTGCCCGCCGGTGCCGGCGCAGCCTCCCGAACCGGTCGCCCGGCGCCTCGCCGGGAGTCGCGGTCGACGGTTCGGTACCGATCATGGTCCACCTCCGGAAACGCGGTCAGCCTCCGAAAGCCGTGAAGAAACGGTCCCGGAAGGCGCTCATCGGCCACACCGGAGTGTTCTTGCCGGGACGCAGGCCGTCCTGCCACCCCCAGGCGGAAATTTTGTCGAGAACGGCCCTGTCCTTGGCGATGATCGTTATCGGCACGTCCCGGCTCGCCCCCGGCCCGGTGATGAGCGGTGCCGGCTGGTGGTCGCCGAGGAAGACCAGCACCGTCCGGTCATCGCCGTACCTCTCCACGTACGAGACGAGCGTGCTCAGCGTGTACTCGATCGACTTGCGGTACTCCGTGCGGATCTGCCCGCCCGCAGGCCAGGGCGCGTCGTAGCCCTTGCCCATCCCGTCGAAGACCGAGCCGTCCCCCACCTCGTCCCACGGGACCGGCCTGGGGATGGACGCCCACGGCGCGTGGCTCGACACCAGCGCCGTCTCCGCCATCACCGGGGGACGGTCCTTCTTCGCCAGCTCGGTGCGCTGGAGCGTCGACAGCGTGTACTGGTCCGGCATCGTCGCGAAGCTGAACCGGGGCCCGCGATACCCGAGGTTCCGGTTGTCGTACACCTTGTCGTAGCCGTAGAACCTCGCCTCCGGCCACGCCCGCGTGATCGCCGGCATCAGCGCCACCGTCCGCGCGTCCGCCCCGCGGAACGCCCGGTTCAGCGTCAGCCGGTCGCTGTTCACGAGCGTCCGGTACCGCTGCTGGTTGTCGACCCGCAATCCGGACAGCAGGGTGGCGTGCGCGAGCCAGCTGCCGCCGCCCGCCGTGGACGAGGTGAGCCAGCCGCTGCGCGCGGAGAACCCGGCCTCGCGCAGCCGCTCCGACCCCCGGTCCAGGACGGCGCCGACCTGCGGCGCGTACTGGGGGCTCTCCACCGCCGACCGTCCGTAGCTCTCCACGAACGCGAGGACGACGTCCTTGCCGCGCAGCCCGGCCAGCAGCTTGTCGCCGGGCGTGTCGCGGAACTTGTCGACGGCGGCGGCCTTGGCGAACTCCTCCCGGTCGTTCAGGCTCGCCCGCACCTGCCGCGCGTGGTCGTAGGCGAGCCCCGCCGCGCTCCGCGACGCGACCGGCACGCCGTGGACGAGCTGCGCGCCGAGTACCGCGCACACGACCCAGATCGTCCCGAGCACCCCCGCGGCGCGGGCCGCCGCCCCCCGGTGCCCGGCGGCCACCCGGCTCAGCCGCAGCGCCGACAGCGCCGTCAGCGCGACGACACCGGCGGCCAGCACGATCGTGAGGACCACGGCGATGATCGCCGCGGCCCGTCCCGCCGACTCGTCCACGAACTCCACGGCCGGGCGCAGCAGCGGCCAGTCGAGCACCAGGTCGAACGGCCGGACCAGCACGGCGTCGAACCCGATGTCCAGCACCTTCAACACGAGCAGGACGCCCAGGACGGCCCCCGCCGTCCCCGCCGCGTACCGCCGCCCCCTCGCCGGCAGCACGAGGATCAGGGCGACGCCCAGCACGCCCTCGATCGGGATGCGCACGAACGCCCCCGGCGTCAACAGCGCGAACTCGTCCGGTGTGATCAGCGCGCCCAGCACGAACAGGAACGCCGCGGCGCTCACCGCCCGCGCCGCGACCCGCCGGCGCCGCCCGCCGCCCGGCGCATTCTCATCTGTGACCCGCTCCGCGCGGCTTTCGGTGGTCAGCTCGTCCTCCAGGCTCGGTCTCCGCCGCGAACGCGACACCCACAGCACGTCCGTCCGGCGCCCGCCGGTTCAAGCCTGCCCGGTCCCGCGGTCTCAGCGGCGCCGGGCGGCGACCGGGCCCGCGTCCCGCCGCCGGAATGTCGAGGACGCGGGGGCGGCTCCGATCTCCTGGTGAGAGGCGCCGGAGGGGCGCCCGGAAGGAGGCACCGGCATGAGCAAGGTCACCTGTGACATCTCGATCTCCGTGGACGGATACGGGGCCGGGCCCGGCCAGCGGCTGGAAGCGCCGCTCGGGGAGGGCGGCGACCGGCTGCACCGATGGGTGTTCGAGCAGCCCGAGGCCAACGCCGAGGTCATCGAGAAGATCACCTCGGCCGGCGCGTACATCATGGGACGCAACATGTTCGGCCCCGGTCGCGGCGCCTGGGATCTGGACTGGAACGGCTGGTGGGGGGAGGAGCCGCCCTATCACGCGCCGGTGTTCGTGCTGACCCATCACCCCCGCGAGACGGTGACGATGAAGGGCGGGACGACGTTCACGTTCGTCACCGGCGGCATCGAGCGGGCCCTGGCGCAGGCGCGGAAGGCCGCGGGGGACGAGGACGTCGCGATCGCCGGCGGCGTGCGGACCGTGAACCAGTACCTCGCGGCGGGCCTGATCGACGAGTTGCGGCTGCACGTCGCTCCGGTCGTCCTCGGGGCGGGCGAGCGGCTGTTCGAGGGCACCGGGGATCTCCGCCTGGAACCGGCCGAGGTCTCCCGTACCGATCTGGTCATGCACCTGACCTACCGGATCGTCCGGTGAGGACCTAAGTCCTCACCGGTCGGGGCCCGTCGCCCGTGGGAAGCGGAGGAGACCGGCCCCAGACTGGAAGAGCCGGGAGGACCGGAGCGACCCATCTGGAAGAGGGCGGGCATGTACTCCGACAGAAGCGAGGCGGGACGGTGGCTCGGGCGGCGGCTGCGCCGGTACCGCTCCCAGGACGCCGTGGTGATCGCGGCCCGGCCCGGCGCCGTGCCCGTGGCCTACGAGGTGGCGGCGGCGCTGGAGGCGCCGCTGGAACTCCTCGGCCGGACCCCGGCCGGACCGCTCGCCGGCCGGACCGCGATCGTCGTCGTCGAGGGCGTGGCGACCGGCCGGACGGCGCGCACGGCGTGCGAGGCCGCGCGCGCACGCGGGCCGCGCCGGCTCGTGCTGGGGGTCCCGGTCGGGGCGCCCGAGGCCGTCGACGCCCTCCAGGAGGTCGCGGACGAGGTGGAGCGCCCCCTGACCCCGACCTTCTTCGGCGCGATCGGCGACTACTACCTGGACGACTCACCCGTCCCCGACGCCGAGGTGACGCGGCTGCTGGAGCGGTCCGCCACGCTGGCGAGGTGACCGCGGGCTTCGACGGCGACGTCACCTGACCGGCTCATGGGCGGACGGCGCACGCTCCGAGGCGAGGCCGACAAGGGGCGTGCTGGGGCGTTCGCCACGGCTCGCGGAGAGCATGGTCACGGTGAGACGCACACTGCCCCGGTTGTTTCCGCTGGAGCCCCAGGCGTCGTTGGCGAACGTGTAGAGATAGCCGCTCTTGCGTACCGGCCCGCGGGTTCCCGCGCCGATGGCGATGCGCTCGTGGTCGGTGACCTCGCCCTTGACGGGGATCGCGTCGTTGGCGACGACGCCCACGAGCGACATCCACGGCAGGTTCACCTCGCGGCATGCGGCGAGCGAGCGGGCCGCCCGGTTCCCGGTCGCCGCCCAGAAGAGCCGCTCGGCCTCGCCGAACAGTGTCCGCACGAGGCGGAGCCGCTCGGTCAGCGGGTTGAATCGGCGCAGCCCGCCGGTGCCCGCGGGGCCCGACACGATGCGGCCGTCCAGCCACTCGCCCTCGGCGGTGAAGTCGTACTCGCCGGCCTCCAGGTAGAGCCCCGTCTCGTTCCACGGCTCGCCGGCGAACACCTCGACCGTCTCCGCCTGCCCCGGCGTGAGGACCTTGGTGGGCCGGTACGGTCCCGCGGTGATGGGCGGGGTCCGCTGCCGGTCGTACACCGACTGGTGGACGTCCGGCGCGCGTGTGCTCGGGTCGATCCTGGGCACCGCACGCGGTCGCGGCTGAAAGGCGATCTCGAGCAACGGCCTCATTTCGAGGTCGGCCAGGGGCTCGGCCACCCCGATCACGCCGCGGTCGTCGTCGTGCAGGACGTCGAGAGGGTCGGGCCGGATCTGGTCCAGCGTCGTCCTGCGGAAGCCGAGCGGGGGTTCCACCCCGCGCACCTCGTCGACCATCCACCGCAGCGCCCCATCGCTCAGGCCCGTGCGGAGGTGGCCGCCGCCCACGTCCTGGTGGCTGCCGGGGAACCACACCTGCTTGACGTCCTGTCCCTCGGGGAACGGCCCGGTCCACAGGGTGGGGGTGAAGGGGCTGCGGCGTTCGTCCATGGCCACCGCGTGCCGCGCGTGCTTGATGTAGGGGTTGAGTCTCAGGTCGTGGAAGTCGTGGCCGCGGGACGGGTCCAGCAGGTTGAGCCAGCCCATGTAGTCGGGGACGCCGAGCGAGCCGACGGTGTCCCACACACCGACGAAGTGCACCGGGATCTGCTCCCGGTCGTCCGGGTCGTACCGGAAGTCCAAGCCCTGCCGCCACTCCCGGCCGGCACCGCGCTTCCGGTAGCCCTGATCGTAGATGTGCTCGATCTTCCCGCGGACCGCCGCCTCGTCCATCGCGGCGGTGTCGATCAGCCCGCAGGCCGAGATCATTCCGGCGAGGCTGCGCGCGGTGTAGGCGCCGCGGCTGAAGCCGAACAGCCAGATGCGGTCGCCCGGCCGGTATGCGCCGGCCAGCCAGCGGTAGGCGTCCATCACATTGTCCGACAGTCCCAGCCCGAACGCGCCTCCCAGCAGCCTGTTCCGCAGGGTGCCCACACCCGGCTGATAGCAGGACGACTGCGGGCGGCCGTCCTGGTCCGTGCGGTCGAGGGCGTTGTACAGCCGCCGCACGTTGGTGACGGACTCCATTTCCGGCGTGTTCCATGTGCCGTCGCAGCACATGATGAGATGACGCATGCCTTCCCCCGTGAATGACGTCATCGGTCACGGAAGCGCTGCTCGAAGGTTTCGACCAGGCCGTCGATCACGCCCTCGGGAGAGGGGCTGTAGTGCGGTATGGCCCATCGGGTGATGACGGCGTCGATGACCGTGGGGCGGCCGGAGGCCAGCGCCTGCCGGAACGCGTCCTCGAATTCCTCGAGCGTCTCCACGCGGTGGCCGTCCGCGCCGCATGCCCGGGCGTACGCGGCGAAGTCCGGGTTCTCGAACTCGACCAGCCCGGATTCGCCATAGGTCGCGACCTGGAAGATCTTGATCAGCTTGAATTCCCGGTCGTCGAAGATGATCCAGATCACCGGGATGTCGTGTTCGACCGCGGTCATCAGCTCGAAGCCGGACAGCGAGTAGCAGCCGTCGCCGCAGCCGACGACGACCGTGCGGTCGGGGTGGGCGACCTTCAGCCCGATGGCGCCGTTGACGTGCCCGGCCATCGGCCCGAACGACCCGGCCTTGCGGAAGTTCTGCCCGTCCTGGAGTTCCACGTAGTAGCCCAGCCAGGCCAGGTGCGCGCCGGCGTCGGCGAGCAGGATCGCGCGCTCGGGCAGCATCCGGCCGATCGCCTGCGCGAGCTCTCCGGGGTGGATCTTCCCGGGCAGGTGGACGATGTGCCGGGCCTCCCAGTCCCTGCCGTGGACCTCGGCGGCCGGTACCTCGCCCACCTTCTGCTCCAGGGCGCCGACCAGGGCCGCCACCGCCGGCCGGGCGTCGGACAGCAGCTCATGGTCGGGCTTGAACGCCTTGCGGAATTCGGTATCGCTGATGTTCACGTGGATGAGCAGTTTTCCGTCGAACAGGCCCTCGCGGTAATTGAACGTGGCGTGCTGGTTGAGGGAGTTCCCGATGCACAGCACGACGTCGGCTTCCCGGAAGGCCTTCCAGGCGCTCGCGTGGCCGCTGTCGGCGAAGACGCCCACCGAGAGCGGATGCCCCTCCGACACGATGCCCTTGCCGTCGAGCGTGGTCAGCAGCGGAATCTGGAACCGCTCGATGAGCCGCCTGATCTCCGTTCCCGCCCCGCTGAGCACGGCGCCGAAGCCCACGAGCGCCACGATGCGCCTGCGGTTCGCGATGGCGTCCGCCAGGACGGAGGCGATCTCCTCCACGCGGTCCGGATCGGGCAGGACGGGCGCGACGTCGAGCCGTACGGGCCTTGCCTTCTCGACCTCGACCCCGCGTTCGGTCAGATCCTCGGGCACGTGGATGTGCACCGGACCGGGCCGTCCGGTGAACGCGATGTTGACCGCCTCCTCGAACACCTCGCACGTGTCGGCGGCGTCGGTGAGCAGGAACGACTTCTTGGTCGTGGCCGCGAACATGGCCTGGGAGTCGGGCGTCCGGTTCAGGCCGGAGGTCTCGTTGAGCGCCCCCCATCCCTGCCATTTCCGGGAGGAGTATCCCGAGACGGCGAGGACCGGGTAGGAGTCGGACATCGCCACGGCCAGGCCGGAGAACAGGTTGAAGGCCCCGGGTCCGGCCGTGGCGAAGCAGAAGCCCAGCTTGCCGGTGTACATCGCGTAGCCGCACGCCATGAAGGAGGCGGCCTGCTCGTGCCGCGTGATGATCGGCCTGATCCGCCCCGAGTGCTTCAGCGCCAGCATCAGCCCGGCGGCGTTCTCCCCGGCACCGCCGAAGGCGGCCTCGACGCCGATGTCCTCCAGACCTTCGACGATGGCCTCATAAACCCTCATCGTTCCTCCCGGGACGAGCGGCGGCCGCCGTCACCCGCGCCATGCCACCGTGCCGAATGCCGGGCGTGCGCGTCGGTCGTGCCGTTCACGAAGAAGCGCTCGTAGTACTCCGGCTCGATATGGTGCGTCTGCAGCCATATGCCGGGCACGTGAATGGCGTCGGCATGGGCCGGGAACCGCCCGTGCGTGTCGTGGATGTACGTGCAGATGTCCCGTGCGCAGTCGATCACCCGCTGGTCGTACGCACTCGCCTCGGTCAGGTACCGCTGCCCGTAGTCGCCCTTGTAGATGCGGGCGAAGAGGTCCCTGTCGGTGTAGATGCCGTTCGGCCCGAACTTTCCCGCGACAACTGCGTCGACCGCCTTCTGCATGGACGGGTAGTTGGGCGGGCAGGCGGCTTTGATGAGGTGCTCTCCGCCGGCGCGCAGCCCCACCGGATGGGAACGCGCCGAGGCGTACTTCGGCAGCGGTATCTGCCAGCGCAGGATGTCGGCGGGACGGAAACGCGGCGTGACGAAGTCGAATCCCAGCATCCGGCCGTAGGCGCGGGAGAACTTCGGGTCGCCCAGCGCGATGAGCGGGTTGATCGTGGCGTGGATCCAGGCGCCCAGGCCCATGGCGTCGGCGACCAGCATCATGTTCTGCAGGAGCAGGTCGGCCTCGATCTGGGTGCGCATCGGCCCCAGCGCACCGAGAGGAAGTTTGATGTCGGCGTTCAGGAAACCGTTCCGCACCCATTTCCGTACGCCCGCCGGACGGTAGAAATTGCGGTCGTCGAGGATGACGGGCCTGGCCCCGTCCGGCTGGGTGAGCAGATACATCAGCGCGTTGATGTACTGGTGGGAGAGGTCGACGACCGGCAGGAAGACCGTGGTTCCCGGAATGTTGGACAGGAAGCGGTTGGAGTCCAGGTAGGCCGGGAAGTCGCGTTTGCCCTCCGCGACGTCGAGCCGATGGTCCAGAACCCTCACCCTGGCCTGGCGCGCCCGGTCGATCAGTGTGGCGGCGTCGAACGGCCGGTCCGGGGCGGGCGGCAGTTTCCGCAGGTAGTAGGTGCCGGTGTCGTTGATCATGAAGAAGTGGGTGCCCTGCGCGTTGTCGGGGCTGCCCGCCGTCCGCCCGGCCATGGCGAGGTTCGGCTTGGCCATGATCGGCGCCCCGTCGCGCGGGTCCTCGAACAGGCGGTCCGGCATGGTCAGGCCGGAGCAGCCGGTGAGCGCGATGAGCACCGCCTCTTCCAGTTCCTCCAGCGGCATCGGCCGGTGCGGGGAGCGGTAGCTCATCGAACCGGCGGGGACCGACGCGCCGCGGCTGACCCGGTGGGTCCGGCGCCTCCAGATGGTCTCCAGCACCGACTGGGAGAGCAGGGCCTCCAGGCCCTCGTGGCCGACCATGTGATCCAGGGACATGCCGCCCTCCTCAGCCGCGTCGGATGTCGGGTGCGTGCCCGTCCGCCGCGGCGGGGCGCCATGGCGCGAACGCACTGGTGGTCCTCGGCAGAACGGCGGCCAGTTCGGGGCAGTGGCGCAGGATGACGCTCGTCATGCCGTTGCGTTCGATCCAGTCCAGGCCGAGCGGCGTGTAGATCTCGGGCCGGAAGTCGACGGTGAGGAAGCGGTCGCTCTGCAGCCGCCGGCTGGCCATGAGGATGAAGATGCGGAAGGCCGTATCGCTGAAGCCGAAGCCCTCGGGCGGATTCTCCGCGAAGAGCCCGACCATGGTGTCGATGTCGTCGACCGTCCGGTAGAGGTCCTTGAGCCGCGCCACCGTCTCCGGGTCGGCGCTCAGCTCCTCGAAACGCCGTATCCGGGGCTTGTGCAGGCCGGCGCGGAAGTCGTTGTAGCGCGGGACGCCGCGGCGGCGGGTCCGCACGAGGTCGACGACGGACAGGTCGATCACCTCGCCGTCCCGTTCGAACGCCTGGAGCGCGCGCGGATAGTTGTACAGGGTGATCGCACCCGGGTTGGCGGTGCCGAGCGAGTAGAGCGAGTTCGTCAGGCCGAGGTCGCGGACGACCCCCTCGGTCGCGCTGCCCTGCACGTCGTTGAAGCCCAGGGTGCGGAGCGTCCGGCCGGACGCGTGATCGGCCATCTCGAAGTCGTCCGGGACCAGCGGGTGCATCCGGTAGACGGTGACGAAGTCCTCGGTGAGCGAGTAGGGCGCGGTGTGGTGGTCCGGCAGCGTCCCGGGAATGCCGGTGAGCGCGTGCTCATCGACCAGCCACAGCCCCAGCCGCGTCAGCCAGTTCCGCGGTGGCCCCGACCAGTTGGCCGTCAGCCCGATCTTGATCAGGTCGGTCGCGAGGATCGCCGGGGTCCACTCGACGGTGTGGATCTTGGCGATGAGGGCGGAGACGATGAGCCTCGCCGTGTGGTAGACGCTGTCCTCGTCCATGCGGGGGTACTCGCTCCGCAGGGCGTCGCACACGGCGTTGTGCTCACGGGCGAAGAGGGTGTGCATGACGCTGAGGCCGAACCACCAGTTCTCCCTGAAACCGGTGACCGGGATGCCGGTCGCGTCGACCGGCAGGTGGCCGCTCTCCAGGCGCAGCGCGGCGCCCCCGTCCGGCTCCCGCAGGGACCGCGCCATGGTCTCGTCGCCGCCGTAGACCTCTGAGCCGTCCCACCAGTGGGAGGCGGTGTTGGAGAACAGGACCGGCGGGCCGCCCGCCTCGTCGGGGTGAACGCCCTCGTCGCCGGCGAAGCGCATCACCCTCTCGGCCTCCCCGCCCGGGGTGTTGCGCCACGTCATGCCGGGCGGCAAGGGCACCTCGACGTCCTTCGTCCCGGGGGAGTACCGCTTGTGCGCGACCCAGTCGTGCACCTGGAACTGGATCCATGCGGCGGCGATGATGTTCAGCGACCGTGCCGGGATGAAGGTCCTGCGGTGAAGCAGTTCCCTGCTCACGATCACCGGGTTGGGCTCGTTGAAGAGCCGGGGCTGATGGACGGGGGCGAGGTTGCGGCCGAACGCCGAGCCGAGGGAGCCCATCGCCGGCGCGGACAGATCGTTGTAGGTGCCGTCATAGCTGCGCCTGACCCGCAGTTCCTCATCGATGGGCGGGGGCACGGGCCGGGCGGCCGGTGGGGCCTCGCGGACCTCGGTATCGATGAGGTTGCGCTCGCGCAGCTCCTGCCGGAGGGCTTCGACGTTGAGGAGGCCGACCGCGGTCGGCAGCCTGTGCCAGGGAACGCGCCTGTTGAGCGCGCGGAACCCGGCCCGCAGGAGCCCCGAGGCGGCGACGTTGCGTTTCGGGGTCGGGGTGATGAACCGGAACCCCCGGCGATGGGCGCTGGACGCCTCGTACGCCGCCTTGCGGGCGCGGTTCATGTTGCCGAGGGGCCGGAACTCGTCCGTGGTGTTCCAGGGGTCGAACGCGATCCCGTCGACCCCGGCCGCGATGGTGCGCGCTTCCGCGGTGTCGAGGTCCTGCCGCGGGATCGTCAGCGTCGCCACCGGGACGGCCGGTGCGTCCTCGTCCGCCCAGTCGGCCGCGCCGTCCTCGATGGGCGTCCGGGCGGGATCCACGTAGCGCTGCACGGCCAGTTCGAAGACGATGTCGGAGCCGGCCAGCCGCGCGGAGATCTCATGCGTGAGGTAGTCGGGATCGGTCTGCGATGGGGGAGGCGCCGCCGGCGCCCCCGCGGCGGGGCGGAGCCGGAAACGCACCGGCCCGGCCTCGCCCCACAGGATCGCGCCGCGGCTCCAGTACGTCTCCAGTGCGAGGCTCCGCACCTTGTGCCTGGTACCCGCGGTCACGTTCCGCCGCATGCGGGTGGCGGTGGACCAGCCCACGGCCGCGGGCAGCTTCACGAACAGCCCCACCGCCTTGCGCAGGTTCGTGTCCGCGCCCGCCATCGCCTGGGCGAACGAGACGAACTCGCGCGCGTTCCGCGCATGGGAGACCGGATAGTTCGTCATGAGGAGGTCATGGGCCTCGTCGGGACCCACCTGGATCCGCAGCGCCGCCCCGCGCAGGTCGGGCGTGAAGTCCGGTTGCCGCGCGCCGGCGGCGTTGGACAGCCGGACGATGACCGGGTAGTCGGCACCGGGCTGCGCGAAGCCGGCGCGCAGGTCGTCGGGAAGATCCGGACGGAACGTCAGGCGGGCGTTCTCGATGCCGAGGATCGCCTTCGCGTGGAAGGCCCGCTCGATCCCCGCCGCGCCGCCGCGCTTCCTGATCTTCACTTGGACGCGCATGATGTCGCGGGCGAGCTTCTCGAAGTGCACCCGCTCGGCCTCGGGGCTGCCGCCCACATAGCGCTCGTACCCGGCCACCGACAGAGCCCTGCCGACAGTGCGCTCTTGCCGCCTGGTCTCGTACATCCGCCCCCCTGCCGATCATTTCATTCGGTCAGCATTTCCAATTCGTCACCGCCGATACTTGCATGCGGCGAAACGAATCCAAATAACGTTGGCCCAAGTTGCCGAAAATCATCCTTGAAATTTGCATTTCAAGTAAAAACCGCTATCGCATTACCCAAAAACAAGGCGACCGCAGTTGACGCCCGCGCTCCCGCGGGCACGCGGCTCCGGCGCGGGTTCTCAAGCCTCCGTCGAGGCCGCCTCGAAGCGGGGCGGCGACCCTTGGACGCGTGACGAGAGAACCGGCGGAGCGCGACGAGGCCCGGGTCGCGCGTTCCCTGGAGGCCGGCGGCCGGTCCACGGACGCGCTCCTCGGCTGGTGGGAGGAGCGCCGGCGCGCCCATCCGTTCCGCGTCGAGCCGATCCCGTTCAACGGGCTCAAGGGCTGGTCGTTCGACGGGGACACGGGCGCCCTCCGGCACGAGACCGGCCGGTTCTTCACCGTCGAGGGCGTGCGCGCGGACGACGAGGACGGCCGGTCCTGGAGCCAGCCGATCATCGACCAGCCCGAGGTCGGCATCCTCGGCATCCTGGTCAAGGAGTTCGGCGGTGTCCTGCACTGCCTCATACAGGCGAAGATGGAGCCGGGCAACTCCAACCTGCTGCAGCTGTCCCCGACCGTCCAGGCGACGCGCAGCAACTACACCCGCGTCCACCGGGGCGCGGACGTGCGCTACCTGGAGCACTTCACCGGGCCGGGGCGCGGCCGGGTCCTCGTGGACGTCCTGCAGTCCGAGCACGGCTCGTGGTTCCTCGGCAAGCGGAACAGGAACATGGTCGTCGAGGCCGTCGGGGACGTCCCGGACCATCCCGACTTCCGCTGGCTCACGCTCGGCCGCATCGGCGAGCTGCTGCGGCTCGGGCGGTTCGTCAACATGGACGCGCGGACCGTCCTGTCCTGCCTGCCGTTCGCCGGGGCGGGCCCGGCCCGGCACTCCGGCCTGGAGATCCGGAGCTGGCTCTGCGACCTGCGCGCGCGGGCGACCCTGCGCCGGTCGCGGGTCCCGCTGGCCGCCCTCGCGGACTGGACGGTCGGCCCCGGCCGGATCGGGCGCCCGGACGGCCGGTTCTTCACGGTCATCGCGGTCGCGGTCGAGGCCGGGAACCGGGAGGTGACCGGGTGGACGCAGCCGATCTTCGCGCCGCGCGCCGGCGGGATCGTCGCCTTCCTGCTGAAACGTCTCCGCGGCGTCCCGCACGTGCTGGCGCGCGCGCGGGCCGAGATCGGTTTCCGGGACGTGATCGAACTCGGTCCCACCGTGCAGTGCGTGCCGGCCAACCGGGCCGATGACCCGCCGCAGTTCCTCGCGGACGTGCTCGACGCCGATCCCGCACGCGTGCTGTACGACGCCGTCCTGTCCGAGGAGGGCGGGCGCTTCTACCACGGCGACGCCCGCTACCGGGTGGTCGAGGTGCCCGGCGACTTCCCCGAGGACGTGCCCGGGGACTTCCGCTGGATCGCCCTGCACCAATTCACGCCCATGCTCCAGCACGGCCACTATGTGAACGTGCAGGCGCGCAGCCTGATCGCCTGCATGAACCTTGTGCCGGGCGTGCGCGGGTGACGGTCACGAGGCGGCACGGCGGATGCCGTCCACCAGGGTCGCCTGCTCCAGCGCGTCCGCGGCGGACGCCCCATAGCCCTCCCCGGAGAGCGCGGTGGTGACGAAGTGGCCGACCGCGCGCCCGAACTGGTCGGCGGGCGGCAGCGCGGGCTCGGTGACCTCGCCCGCCCGCTCGACCCGCAGGGCGGGCCGGAAATCGTCCGGCGGGGTGAACGCCCGGTCCACGCGCAGGACGCCTTCGCTTCCGCGCACCTCGTACTCGCACCGGTAGGCGTCGTCCAGCCCGAAGGCGAGCTGCGCCGGTATCCCGTCCGCGGTGCGGAGCAGTGCGGCGCCGCCGGTGTCGACGCCGAGCGCGGGGTCATGCCCGAGCACCGCGCCCGCCACGGCCAGCGGCCCGCCGAGCAGCAGCCGGGCCGCGCGGACGGGGTATCCGGCCACGTCCAGCAGGGCGCCGCCGCCCAGCCCGGCCCGGTACCGGATGTCGCCGTCGGGCCTGCGCGGGATGGTGAACGAGGCGTGGAACGCGCGGACGGCGCCGATCGCCCCCTCCGCCAGCAGGCGGCGCGCCTCGGCGTGCTGCGGATGGTGGACGAACATGAAGTTCTCCATCAGCAGCAGCCCGCGCGCCTCGGCCGCCCTCACGAGCCCGGCCGTCTCCGCCGCGCCCGTGGTGAGGGGCTTCTCCGACAGGACGTGCTTGCCCGCGTCGAGCGCCGCGCCGGCCCACTCGGCGTGCAGGCCGGGGGGCAGCGGGACGTACACGGCGTCGATGTCCGGGCGGGCGAGCAGCGGGCCGTAGCCCTCGACGGCCGCGCAGCCGAAGCGATCCGCGAACCGGCGGGCCTTCGCGATGTCGCGGGACGCGACCGCGACCAGTTCGGCCCGCGGGTCGCCGCACAGCGCCGGGATCGCGCGCCGCCACGCGATGTCGGCGCACCCGAGCACGCCGAAGCGGAGCCTCCCGTCCCGCCGGTTCATCCGACCGCCTCCTTCTGCTCCATGGCGGCCGCCCACAGCGCCCGGAGGGATTCCTCGGGGGAGCGGCGGGGCCGCCAGCCGAGGGCGGTCCGCGCGCGATCGATGCCGAGGCGCTGGGATCCCGCCGCCGCGCCGGGGGAGGACGGCGGGGCCGTACCGGTGACCAGCTCGGCCGGCACCCCGCTGATCTCGATGAGCCGTTCGACCAGGGAACGGACGCTCACCGCCCGCCCGCCGCCGATGTTGACCAGCCGCGGCGCCGGCGTGCCGGGGACGGCCGTGAGCAGCACCGCGCCGGCCACGTCCCGGACGTCCGCGAAGTCCCGGTGCCCGCCCAGGGACGCCAGCCGGATCGTCGCGGTCCGCCCGGCGGCCCGCGCGCCGGCGAGCAGCTCCGTGACCATGCCGAGCAGGCTGCCGGCCGGGGCGCCCGGCCCGATGACGTTGGCGACCCGCAGTACGACGGCGTCGGCGCGTCCCGCGCGGACCGCGGCGAGGACGGCCTCGGTGGCGCGCAGCTTGGTCCGGCCGTAGGGGGTCAGCGGCGCCGGGACCGTGTCCTCCCTGAGGACGCCGCCCCCGGGCGCGGACCCGTACTCATGGATCGTGCCGAGCTGGATCAGCCGGGGCGTCCGGCCGAGCTCGGGCAGCACCGTGAGGAGGCGTTCGACGAGGACGACGTTGGACGCCTCCATCGCCGCCCCGTCGGCGCGCCACACCGCGCCGGCCGCGTTGACGACCGCGTCGGGGGCCGTGCGGCGCAGCAGGCCGCGCAGGGCGCCGGGGTCGGCCGCGTCCAGGACCGCGACGTCCGCGCAGGGCATCGCCGCGGGCGGGCGCCGCACCGCCGCCACCACCTCGTGGCCCGCCGCCGCCAGCGCGGAGCAGAGATGAGACCCGACGAAACCTCCGCCGCCGAGCACGACTGCGCGCATGGCCCTCCCGTCCTTCGCCTGCCGGTGCCCGTGATCGTGACGCGGCGCGTTCGAGGCCGCGTCCAGCTCCGATCGACCCCGACCGCGCCTCGAACACCGCTCCGTAGGCTCGGCCGCCATGAAGATCGATCCGCTCGCCGTCCCGGACGGTTTCCTCCTCACCCCCGAGCCGATCCGTGACGGGCGCGGCTGCTTCTACGAGTCGTTCAAGCAGGAGGAACTGCTCACGCACGGCCACCGGTTCCGGCCCGTCCAGGTCAACCACTCGGTGTCGCGGCGCGGCGTGGTGCGCGGGGTCCACGGGGTGCTGCTGCCGCCGGGCCAGGCCAAGCTCGTCGGCTGCCCGCGCGGCGCGATCCGCGACTTCGTGGTGGACCTGCGGGTCGGCTCGCCCACGTTCGGGAAGTACGACAGCACGCTCCTGGACGCCGAGTCCGGCCGCTGCGCCTACGTCGCCGAGGGGCTCGGCCACGCGTTCGTCGCGCTCACCGACGACACGTGCGTGAGCTACCTGTGCTCGACGGCCCACGTCCCCGGCACGCAGCTCGACATCGACCCCTTCGACCCGGACCTCGCCCTGCCCTGGGACCTGGACGGGGAGCCGGTCGTCTCGGCCAAGGACGCCGGGGCGCCGACCGTCGCGCAGGCCGCCGCGGCCGGGCTGCTGGCGACGTACGAGGAGTGCGCGGCACTGTACCGGCGCGCCGTCATGGCGTGACCCGCGTCAGCGGGGCGAGGCCGCGATCTCCTCCAGGACGGGGACCACGGCGGCCGGGGCGGGCAGTTCCAGCGACTCGCGGCGCAGCCGGCCGGCGCTCTCCCGCCAGGCCGGGTCCTCCAGCAGTTCCCGCAGGCACCGCCGGATCTGCGGGACCCCCGCGTCCGCCGGAGGCAGCAGCACGGCCGCGCCGGCCGCGGCGACGCGCTCGACGTTCACGGCGAACTCGTTGCTGAGCGGGAGGCCGAGCTGCGGGACCCCGTGGCGGAGCGCGGTCATCGTCACCCCGGCCCCGCCCGCGTGCACGACGGCGTCCGCGGACGGCAGGACGTGCTCCAGCGGCACGCGCCCCACCGTTACGCGCGCCCGCCGTCCCTCCGGAATCCGGATCGCGCTCCGCTGCTCGTCGCCGACCGCCACCCGCACGTCGACGTCCATGCCGGCGGCCGCCTGCAAGATCTCGTTGACCAGCAGCGACCGCGGGCCGAACAGCCGCGGCGCCGATCTGCTCCAGGTCACGCACAGCCGGGGGCGGCCGGTGCCGTCCGCCGGGTCGAGGGGGTGGGACGCGGGCCCGCCGTACGGCACGTACCGCATCGGGATCCGCTCCTCCCGGACGGGCGGGCGGACCGACGGCGGGCACACGTCCAGCACCCAGCCGGCGCCGTTCTCGACGGGCTCCAGCCCGTACCGCGCCGCCGCGCCGGTCATGTCGTCCCCGACGATGTCGGCCACGTCCGGGTCCGGTTCCGCGGTGCCGAGCGGCCCCCACAGATGGCGGACGACGGGCACGCCGAGCACCGCCCCGGCGAGGACGCCGTCGAAGCACATCAGCTCGGTCACCACCAGGTCGGGGCGCCAGCGGCGGGCGAACCGCACGGTCGCGTCGATCCGCGCGTCGACCAGCTTGGCCAGCCCCGGGCCGTACTCGCGCATGAAGGCGCCGGGGTCGAACTCGTCGAGCGAGGCGAGCACCCGGTCCTCCAGCGGATGCATGACCGGGAGGCCGGCGAGCGGCCCGCGTCCCGCCCGGCGCAGGGCGTCGCGGTACAGCTTGAAGCGGCCGAGGGTGATCATGTCGACGTCCTCGGCGAGCGGCACGGCGGTCAGCCCGGCCCCGGTGACGGCGGCGGCGATGCCGGGGCCGGCCGTGACCGCCACCTCGTGCCCGGCCGCGCGCAGCGCCCAGCCGAGCGGCACCAGCGGCTGGAAGTGCGCCGCGAAATGGGAGGAGGTGAACAGCACGCGCATCGTCAGGTCCTTCCGTCGAGCCACGGGGGCGGGGACGACACCCGCAGCACCGCGGCCGAGACCGTGAAGCCGGGGCTGATGCCGATCATGAGCATGTGGTCGCCGGGACGCAGCTCCCCGGCACTCAGCAGCCGGTCGAACGCCGCGAACTGGTCGCTGGCCCCGAGATGGCCGACCTCCCGCGCGAAGTCCCAGGTCGCCTGCTCGGGACGCAGGCCGAGGCCCCGCACCGCCTTCTGCTCGAAGATCTCGCGGGAGGTGTGGGTGAAGGCCACCCGGGTGATCTCGGCGGGCTTGATCCCGGCGGCCTCGGCGGTGCCGCGGGCCACCTCCTGGATCCGCCGGTTGATGGCCTCGAACGCCGCCGTGCCGCCGGGACGGGACAGGGCGGCGCGGCGGAACTGGTCGGCGCGGGTCCGGAAGTCCATGGGACGCCCGACCGTGATGCCCGGCGGGAACAGCGGCTCGTTCCCCCGGTGCAGGCCCTCGGCCTCGGGGACCGTCCCGGAGGACACGGCGAGCAGCCGGGCGAAGCCGGGCTCCTTCGTCAGGACGACGGCGGTGGCCGCGTCCCCGAGCACGGCCCCCGGGCTGACGAGCCACCGGTCCATGAGCGGGGTGCCGTAGTTGTCGGCGGTGACCAGCAGCGCGGCACTCCGGCCGGGCGACGCCCTCAGGTAGGCGGCGGCGAGCTCCAGCGCGGAGAACATCCCGCTGCAGCCCTGCCGGACCCCGACGGCCAGCGCGTCCCCGCCCACGAGGTGGCGTTGCAGGTGGGAGTGCGGAAGCCAGCCGTCGGGTCCCTGGTGCCAGGTGTCGGCGTACAGCAGCAGGTCGATGTCCCGCGGCCGGCGGCCGCAGCGCTCGAACGCCTGCCGGGCGGCGTGCAGCGCCATTTCCGGGGCGGGCACCTCGCCGGCGACGGCGGCCCCGCCGAGCTGGTGCAGCCCGGCCTCCTCGGCGGGGTAAAGGCCCCGCCGCACGGCGTCCTCGACGCTCACCGGTTCGGGGACCACCACCCCGATCCCGCTGACGTGGACGGCGGGCGAGTCGATGTTGTCGGCTTCCACGGTCGCCACGCTGGCGGCCCGTGCTCAAGGCGGGTTCGACCCTCGCTCGGGGGCGCTCCCCGCCCGGGTCACTCGCCTTCGCGCCGGACGCAGTAGTCCTTGCCGATTCCCGCCTCCAGGAGGTCGAAGGCGTTCTGCGCGGCCTGTGCGAGCCGTCCGGCGATCTCGTCCGGGTCCTGGCCGTCCAGCAGCCGCCGGCAGCTCTCGTGGAACAGGACCCGGTGGACGGCGGTGACCTGTCCCGCGACGAGCCGGGCGGTGAGGCCGCCGTCGCCGACGCGGTCCTCCTCGGCGAACGTGGCGGCGAGCTCGGCCTCGCGGCGCTCGAAGATCTCCCGGGTGCGGGCCTGCAGGGCGGGGCTGCTGTCCAGCAGCCGCGCGAACGTCTCGATGCCCTCGCTGAAGGCGACCAGCGGATCGCGGCTGCGCAGGTCGTCCAGGTAGGCGTCGCGCAGGGCGGTGACCGCCGACATGCCCGGCGGGCGGGTGCGCACCGTGCGGCTCGGCCCGTGGACGACCTCGTCCTGCCGGTCGAAGACCAGGTCCTCCTTGGTGCCGAAGTAGTTGAAGACCGTCATCTTCGAGACTTCGGCGGCCTCGGCGACCTCCGCGATCGACACGTTTTCGAAGCCGCGTTCCACGAAGAGGCGCATGGCGGCCGCGGAGATCGTCCGCCTGGTCTTGATCTTCTTGCGCTCCCGCAACCCGAGTTCCTTGGTCATGGCCCGCAGTCTAGCTCGGCATGTACCTGATTCAAAGATTGACTTGCTACAAATATTTTTGCTGTCTAAGGTTGGAGCAAGTCAATGAAATGGAGGGTGTCATGACCTTGGACGAAGACGGCCCGCCGCCGGCCGCCTCCGGCGCCCCGGGGACGTTCCTGCCACCCGGAATGACCCAGGTCAGAGCGCGGATCGTGCTCATCGGGTCGCTGCTGACGATGATCCTGGCGATCCTGGACCAGAACATCGTCACCACCGCCGCCTGGGCCATCACCCGGGACCTCGATGCCGCGCACGGCCTGGACCGGCTTCCCTGGCTGGTCACCGCCTACCTGGTGGCCTCCACCGCCACGCAGCCGCTGTACGGGAAGCTGACCGACGTCCACGGCCCGCGCAAGGTGTTCCTCTTCGCGGTCGGGCTCTTCCTGACGGGCTCGATGCTCTGCGGCCTGGCGCAGAACATGGTGGAGCTCATCGTCCTGCGCTTCGTCCAGGGCCTCGGCGGCGGCGGCCTCATGAGCATCACGCTGGTGATCGCCGCCCGGCTGGCGCCGCCGGACGAGCGCGCGAAGAAGGCCGGGATGGGCGGCATCCTGATCGCCCTCGGAACCCTGCTCGGGCCGCTGGTCGGCGGCTACATCACCGAGCACCTGTCCTGGCACTGGGTGTTCTACGTCAACGTCCCGCTCGGCGCCGCGGCCTTCATCGCCGTCGCGACCTCGCTCCGCCTGCCCAGTGAGGTCGTGCCGCACCGGATCGACTACCTCGGAGCGGTGCTGGCCGCCGCCGGAGCGTCCGCGATCCTGCTGGTGACCGAACTGGGCGGCAACGGCGAGTACGCCTGGTCGGACGCGCGGATGCTCGCTCTGATGGCGGCGAGCGCCGTCCTGCTGTCCGCGTTCGTCTGGCGGCAGGCGGCCACCCCCGAGCCGCTGTTCCCGCTCGCCCTGCTGCGCAACGCGGTGTTCCGGATCGCCAGCCCGCTCATCTTCGTCAGCGGCTTCGCGATGATGGGATCGGTCGTCTACGTCGTCCTCTACATGCAGATCGTGCAGGGGGTGAAGCCGACCGCCGCCGGCCTGCACCTGCTGCCCATGGCCCTCGGCCTGATGGTCACCTCCATCGTGACGGGCCGGCTCATCGCGCGGCTGGGCCGCTACCGGTGGTTCCTGGTCGTCGGCTTCGGCGCCGCCGCGCTCGGCACCGCCCTGCTGGCCGCCCTGGACGTCGACGCGTCCTGGTGGGCGCTGAACGGGGGCCTGCTGCTGCTCGGCGCCGGCCTCGGCCCGACGATGCAGATCACCATCCTCGCCGTGCAGAACGCGGTGCCCGTGCGGAGCATGGGGGTGGCGACCTCCTCCACCACGTTCAGCCGCACCATCGGCGCCGCCGTCGGCACCGCCGTCCTCGGCGCGCTGCTGACCCGGCGGTTCGACGCCGGGCTGGACCGCGCCGCGTCCGTGCACGGCAGGCCGACCGCCGCCATGCTGCACGCGCTGCCCGCCGACGTCCGCGACCACGTGCTGAAGGCGTTCGTCTCGGGCACCAGCGCCGTGTTCGTGGTGGCGACGGTGATCCTCACGGTGGCGTTCGTGCTGGCCTTCTTCATCCGGGAGGTCCCCCTGGAGGACCTGGACGAGGACGCGCCCGCCGCCGGCGCCGCCCGCGAGGCCCGGCAGGACGCGGCGGCCCGCCCGTCCCGCTGACCCTCCCGTCCGGGCCGCGCTCGAATCCGCGTCGAGCGTGGCCCGACCGCCGGGCCAGCCCCCGCTGCCACCCTGCGGGGGCACTGCCCGGCCCTCAGGAGGAGGCTCCCTTGCGCGTGCTCATGACCACCGCTCCCATGCACGGCCATTTCTTCCCGCTCGTGCCGCTGGCCTGGGCGCTGCAGTCGGCCGGGCACGAGGTGCTCGTCGCCGCGCCCGGCGACTTCTCCGCCGCCGTCACCGGCACGGGCCTCTGCGCGCACGCGACGGTGGACGAGGCCGACTTCGGCGACTTCATGTTCCGCGATCGCGCCGGCCGGCCCGTGGAGCGGCCCGCCGAGATGGACGGCCGGCTCGCGGTCAGCGGCCGGGCGTGGGGGCGGCTGGCCGCGCGGGTGCTGCCCGGAATGCTCGACGCCGTGCGCGGCTGGCGCCCGGACCTGGTGATCAGCGAACCCTGCGAGCACGCCGGTCCCGTCGCCGCCGCCCGGCACGGCGTCCCCTGGGTGGAGCACGGCTGGGGGATGGCGCTGCACCCGATCCTGCGGCGGGCGGGCGGCGAGGAACTCGCGCCCGAGCTGGACGAGCTGGGCCTGCCCGCGCTTCCGGACCCGTCCGCCGTCATCGACGTGTGCCCGCCGAGCATGCAGCGTCCGGGGGCGGCGGCCGGGCTCGCCATGCGGTACACGCCCTACAACGGGTCGGCGCCGCTGCCCGGCTGGCTGTGGGACAGGCCGGCCGTCCCGCGGGTGTGCCTCACCATGGGCAGCCTGCTGCCCCGCTTCGGCGGCGAGCCGGTCGCGGACCTGCTGTCACGGCTGGTTCGCGCCCTCCCGGCGCTCGGCATCGAGCTGGTCGTGGCGATGGCGCCCGACCGCGCGAAGCTGCTGCCGGCCGCCTCGCCCGCGGTCCGGCTGGCGGGCTGGCTGCCGATCTCCCGGGTGCTGCCGCACTGCGACCTGGTGATCCACCACGGCGGCGGCGGGTCGACGCTGACCTCGCTCGCCGCGTCGGTGCCCCAGCTGGTGCTGCCGCGGCCGGCCGTCGACATGATCGACAACGCCGAGCGGGTGGCCGCGGCGGGGGCGGGCCGGGCGCTGCCGCCGGAGGTGACCGGCGGGGACGGCGGCATGGACGCGGTCCTCGCCGCGTGCGCGGAACTGCTCGCCGAGCCGCGTTATCGCCGTGGTGCCGCGGCGCTGGCCGCCGAGATCGCGGCCCGGCCGGCGCCCGCGCGGATCGTGCCCCGGTTGCGCCGGCTCGCGGCCGCCGGGCCGGTTCTGGAATCGAATTCTGATAATGCGGCCGATGCGCATTCTGGAAACAATGGGATTCACATATAGTATCGGATTAAACAACTGACCGGATGCGGTCATCGGCTTCCGGTACTTGATCTCCGTATAAAATTGTGAGACGGCGGGATCGGGGAAAGGTGAAACGCCGCCGCGTCCAGTCGGTCGGGCACGCACCGAGCGCGGCGCCGGGGACCGGGAGTTCCGCCGTGATGGCCATTCTGTGAGCCACGGAGGTCCGGGGGTTGCACGTGGGGGCGTACGACGCCGCGATAACGATTCTGCTGGTGGACGATCACACGCTGCTCCGCGAGGCGCTGCGGGAGAGCCTTGAGGGGGAGGACGACCTGTCCGTCGTCGGGGAGGCGGGCACGGGCGAGGCGGCGCTCGCCCTGGCGGAACGTACCAAACCCGACATCGTCCTGATGGACATCGAGATGCCCGGCCAGGACGTCGTGCACCGGCTGCGCGGCATCGCCGCCGTCTCCCCCGCGTCCCGGGTCATCATCCTCACCATGCACGACGACCCGCTGCTGGTCCGCGGGCTCCTCGAACGCGGTATCCGCGGCTACCTGCTCAAGAGCATCTCCAGGGTGGAACTCGTCTCCGCGATCCGCAGCGTCCGCGCGCACGATCGGCGGATCATCCTCTCGGTCTCCCGGGAAAGCCTGGTGCAGCCCGTCCGGGAGCCCCGGACCGAGTTGTCGGAACGCGAACTCGACGTCCTCGACCTGGTCGCCCAAGGGCTCAGCAACGCGCAGATAGCCGACCGCCTCTTCATCGCGGAGGGCACCGTCAAAAGGCACCTCAGCAACGTCTTCGGCAAGCTGAAGGCGTTCTCGCGCATCGACGCCGTCAACAAGGCCGGCGCGGCGGGCCTGCTGCGCGCCCGGGGCTCCAGCGAGCCTTGAGCCGGTGCTCCTACGGTCGCGGCCATGCAGACCGGCGCCGCGGGGCCCGCCGGACGGCCCGCCCCGCGTCGCCCGCGGCCAGAGAGGACACCACCATGATCACGCTGATCAACAAGGTCACCGTCGTCGGCGACCGCGACGCCTTCGAGCGCGCCCAGAAGGAGATCGAGGAGTTCATGCACGCCCAGCCGGGCGCGCGCCGCTTCCAGCTCCTGCAGTCCCCGGACCGCCCGGACGAGTTCGTCGAGGTCGCCGAGTGGGAGAGCCGTGAACTGCACCTGAAGGCCGTGCGGAACCCCGAGTTCCTGGAGAGGGCCAAGGCGCTGCGCGCGCACGCCGAGTTCGAACGCGAGGCGTACACCGTCCTGCGCGTCGCGGAGAACGGCTGAGGCCCGGACGGCACCGGGGCGCTGGAACGAGGGGACGGACGATGTCCGAGCACAGGGCCGATCGCAGGGCCGACGATCACAACGAGGACCCGGGCGCCGGCGCCGAACCGATCGCGGTGATCGGGCTCGGCTGCCGGTTTCCCGGCGGCGCGGACTCGCCGGGCGAGTTCTGGAACCTCCTGCTCGACGGCGGCGACGCCGTGGGAGAACTGCCCGGGGAGCGGTGGGACTTCTACCGCGGTCTCGGGCACGGCTACACGGCCGCGCTGAGGTCCGCCGTCCGGGGCGGGAGCCATCTGCGCGACATCGAGGGGTTCGACGCCGAGTTCTTCGGCATCTCGCCGCGCGAGGCGGAGCTGATGGACCCGCAGCAGCGGATCCTGCTGGAGGTGGCGTGGGAGGCGCTGGAGAACGCCGGGCTGCCGCCCGCGGGCCTGGCGGGAGGTGACGCCGGCGTCTTCGTCGGGATCTGCACCGACGACTACGGCCGGCGCCAGTTGGAGGCGCTGCCCGGCATCGAGGCGTGGACGGGCATCGGCGGCGCGGTGTGCGCGTCGGCGAACCGGATCTCGCACGCGCTCGACCTGCGCGGCCCGAGCCTCGCGGTCGACACCGCCTGCTCGGCCTCGCTGGTGGCGGTGCACCTGGCCTGCCAGAGCCTGCGCCTCGCGGAGTGCCCGGTCGCGCTCGCGGCCGGCGTCAACCTGATCATCTCGCCGGGGATGACGCTGACCCTCGGGCAGGCGGGCGCGCTCGCCCCCGACGGGCGCTCCAAGCCGTTCGACGCCGCCGCCGACGGCTACGGGCGTGGTGAGGGCTGCGGCGTGCTGGTGCTGAAGCGGCTGCGGGACGCGCGGCGCGACGGGGACACGGTGCTCGCCGTCGTCCGGGGCAGCGCGGTGAACCAGGACGGGCGCACCAACGGGATCATGGCGCCGTGCGGCGCCGCCCAGGAGCACGTCATCGAGCGGGCCTGCCGGCACGCCGGGATCCCCGCCGGGACGGTCGACTACGTCGAGGCGCACGGCACCGGCACCCGGCTCGGTGACCGGATGGAGGCGGCGGCCCTCGCCACCGCCTACGGCAAGGGACGCGACGCCGCGGACCCGTGCCTGGTCGGGTCGGTCAAGTCCAACATCGGGCACCTGGAGGGCGCCGCGGGCGTGGCCGGGCTGATCAAGGCGGTCCTGGCGCTGCGGGAGGGCGTCATCCCCGCGAGCCTGGTCGCCACCGAGCGCGCCTCCGACATCTCCTGGGAGGAGTCGGGGCTGAGCCTCGTCACGAAGGCGATGCCCTGGCCCCGGCGCGACCGTCCGCGCCGCGCCGGCGTGTCCGGGTTCGGGTACGGCGGGACGGTCGGCCACGTCATCCTGGAAGAGCCGCCCGCCGAGGCGGCGGAACCGGCGGGCGCTCCGGGGAGCGGAGACCCGGTCTTCCCGCTGTCGGCGGGGTCCGAGCCCGCGCTGCGGAAGCAGGCGGAGCGGCTCGCCGACTGGCTGGACGGTGCGGGAGCGTCCGCGCCCCTGGACGCGGTGGGCCGCACGCTGGCCGTCCGGCGCTCCCATCTCTCCCGGCGCGCGGTGGTCGTCGCGCAGGACGCCGGTGAGCTGAGCGGGCGGCTGCGCCGACTGGCCGCCGCCGAGCCGTCCGATGGGATCGCGACGGGCGCGCCGGTGCCGGCCGGGGAGGGCGGCGGCCTGGTCTGGGTGTTCTCCGGTCACGGCTCGCAGTGGAGCGGGATGGGCCGCGAGCTGCTCGCGGCCGAGCCGGCGTTCGCCGCGGTCGTCGACCGGCTGGAACCGATCTTCCGGGAGGAGATCGGCTTCTCGCCGCGCGAGGTGCTCACCGGCGGCGACCTCACCGGCGTCGACCGCGTCCAGACGATGATCTTCGTGATGCAGGTGGCGCTGGCGGAGCTGTGGCGCTCGCGCGGGGTGACCCCGGATGCGGTGATCGGCCACTCGGTCGGCGAGATCGCCGCGGCGGTCACCGCGGGCGGACTCGGCCTGGCCGACGGCGCCCGGCTGAGCTGCCGCCGGTCGCGGTTGCTGCGCCGGGTGGCGGGCGGCGGCGCCATGGCGATGGCGGGGCTGCCCTTCGAGGAGGCCGCCGAGCGGCTGGCCGGCCGGAGCGACGTCGTCGCGGCCATCTGCTCCTCGCCCGCGTCGTCGGTCGTGGCAGGCGATCCGGCGGCCGTCGCCGAGGTGTCCGAGCGGTGGGCCGGCGAGGGGATCACCGTCCGGCGGGTCGCCTCGGACGTCGCCTTCCACAGCCCGCAGATGGACGCGATCGCCGCCGAGCTGGCGGTGGCGGCGGGCGACCTGGAGCCCGCCGAGCCGTTCCTGCCCATGTACTCGACCGCGCTGGCCGACCCGTCCGCGCTCACCGGCCCGGTGCCGAGGGTCGCGCTGGACGGCGCCTACTGGGCGGCGAACCTGCGCAACCCGGTGCGGCTGGCCGGGGCCGTCGCGGCCGCGGCGGCCGACGGGCACCGCGCGTTCCTGGAGATCTCGCCGCATCCGGTGGTGACGCACTCGGTCACCGAGACCCTGCTCGAGGAGGGCGTCGACGAGCCGTTCGTCGGCGCGACGCTGCGCCGCAACCGGCCCGAGCGCGCCGCCTTCCTCACCGCGCTGGGCGCGGCGCACTGCCACGGCGTGGCCGTGGCGTGGGACCGGCTGCGGCCGTCCGGCGGGCTCGCCGCGCTGCCCAGCACGCCGTGGCGGCACCGGCCGTTCTGGCGCGATCCCGAGATCCGGGGCGCGGGCACCGGCGGCGGGCACGACGTGGACGAGCACGTGCTGCTCGGCGACCGCGTGCCGGTCGCGGGCGGTGCGCTCGGGCTGTGGCGGACGTTCCTGGACGACTCCAACCGCCCCTATCCCGGAAGCCACACGATCAACGAGGTCGAGATCGTCCCGGCGGCCGTCCTGCTGGAGACGTTCGTGGCGGCGGCCTCGCAGGGCCGTCCGGGCGACCGGCCGGTGCTCACGGACGTCGCCATGCGCCGTCCGCTCTTCACCGGCGGCCTGCGCGAGGTCCAGGTCGTCCTGGACGAGGCGGGCGTCCGCATCTCCTCGCGCCCGGAGGAGGCCGGACGGGACGACTCCGGCGAGGCCGCCTGGACCGAGCACGCGAGCGCGCGGGTGTCCGAGCGCCGTGCCATCGCGCCCCCGCCGCCGGGCGACCGGGAGCTGCCGCTCATGGAGCCGGACTTCGTGATGCGGAGGCTCAGCGAGGTCGGCGTCCCCACCACGGGCTTCTTCTGGGACATCCAGGAGCTGCGCGGGGACACCAGGATCCTGCGCGCCCGCGTCCGGTTCCGGCCCGGCCCGGACGGCGCCCCGGCGTGGGCGCCGGTCTTCGACGCCGTGATGACGGTCGCGCCCGCCGCCTATCCGGGGCCGCCCGTGCTGCGGATGGTCGTTCAGGCCGCCGAGGTGTGGACGCGGGGCGACCCGGTGGCGGAGGCGACCATCGAGGTGGTGGTGGACGACGCGGCGGGCGGCCTGGCGGACGCGGTCGTCACCGACGCCGATGGCCGCGTGGTGGCCCGCCTCTCCGGCCTGAAGTACGCGGAGGTGGGCGACCCGGCGGCCGGTTCCGGTCCGCGGCGGCTGGTGCATGAGACGGTGTGGCGTCCGATGGAGCTGGAGCGGGCCGCCGGACCCGGCCGGCCCGTCGTGCTGGTCGGCCCGCCCGGCGAACCGCGCGACCGCGTCGGCGGCCGGCTCGCCTGCCCGGTCTTCGACGGCCCCGACGACCTGGTGGTGCCGGCGGGGCCCGCCGACGTGCTGGCCGTCGCCGCGCCCGGCGAGGAGGCCGCGCTGCTGACCGGGATCGCCCGCCGGCTCGCCGCGGGCGAGGCGCGCCTGTGGGGAATCACGGCCGGCGCCGCGGAGGCGGCGCCGGACCGGGTGCCCGACCTCGCGTTCTGGGGCGCGGGCCGGGTGCTCGCGAACGAGTCGCCCGCGGTGTGGGGCGGACTGCTCGACCTCGATCCGGACGACCTGGACGGAACCGCCGCGCTGATCCCGGACGTGCTCGCCCGGGCGGCGGCGGCCCCGGCGGACGGGGCCGCGCACGAGGACGTGATCGCCCTGCGCGGCGGCACCGCGTCCCGCGCCCGGCTCGCCCGGCTGGAGGGGGCGCCGGGCGGCGCCCCGCTGGAATGCGCGGCCGCGGGCACCTACCTGGTGTCGGGAGCCTTCGGCGAGATCGGCCTGCGCGCCGCCCGCCATCTGGCCGGGCTGGGCGCCCGGAGGCTGGTGCTGGCCGACGACGCCCCGTTCCCGGAGAGGCCGCAGTGGGAGGACGTCACCGACGAGGAGACGCGGAGGCGGGTCGCGGCGGTACAGGCGCTGGAGGCCGCCGGCGTCACCGTGCGGGTCGTCACGCTGGATCCCGCCACCGGGGGCGAGCCGCCGGATACGGACGAGCTGGGCCTGCCGCCCGTCCGCGGCATCGTCCACATCGCCCCGGAGCCGGCGGGGTCCGGCGCGGCGACCGCGTGGCGGCTGCACGAGGCGTTCCCCGGCGACGTCGACTTCTTCGTCCTGATGGCGCCCGGTGACCACCTCACGGGGACGCCCGGCCGGATGCGGGCCGCGGTCACGGCCGCGTCCCACGACGCGCTCGTCCTGCACCGCCGGAGCCGCGGGCGCCGGGACGCGCTGAGCCTCGCCTGGTCGGAGGTCTCGGCCGACGAGGTGCTGGAGGCGTGGGGCCACGCCCACCGGTACGGCGCGGGCTGCTACGCGGTCGTCCGGCCGCCGGCCGGCGGAGCCGCGGCGCCCCTGCTGAGCGAGGTCGGCGCGGCCGAGCCCGAGGACGTCGCGGCGGACGGGGACGGGTCCGGCCTCGCCGGGTTCTCCGGGCTGTCCCCCGAACTGCTGGCCGAGCGGCTCCGCGCGGACGTCGGCGCGCAGATTTCGGCGGAGATGCGGCTGCCGCCGGAGAGCCTTGACCCGCGGCGCCCGCTCGCCGACCAGGGGCTCGACTCGGTGATGACGGTGGCGGTGCGGCGCCGGCTGGAGCGGCGGTTCGGCGTGAAGCTGCCGCCCACCCTGCTGTGGCAGCGCCCGACCGTGCTCGCGGTCGCCGGCCACCTGGCCGAACTGGTGGACGCCGGATGACGGGCGGGCGGTGTCCACGGCCGTGGACACCGCCCGCGCCGCGCGGCGGGACGGGCTCAGCCGGGCGCGGCGGCGACGAAGGCGCGGATCGGCAGCCCCGGCCGGCCGTGCGACTCGGCGCCGGGCAGCCCGGCGTCGGCGAGCATCCGCTCGCAGTCCGCGGCGGACGGGACCTCGCCCTCGGCGGTCCATGACAGCATCAGCAGGCTGAGCAGGTGGGGATGGAGCTGATCGGGCGGCATCTCGGCGGTGAACCCGGCGATGACGAGCCGTCCCCCCGGCTTCAGGACGCCCCTCAGCCGCCGCAGCAGCCGCACGTTCGCGGCCGCGGAGAAGTGCAGCAGCACGTTCGCGACCAGGACGACGTCGTACGGGCCGCCGAGCGGAATGTCGAACATGTCCCCGGGCAGGAACTCGACCCGGTCGAGGACGCCCATGGCGCGGGCGTGCTCCTCGGCCTTCTCCAGCACGTCCGGCCGGTCCAGCGCGACGACCCGGGCGTCCGGATGCCGCCGGGCCAGCGCGAAGCCGAAGACGCCCGGCCCGCAGGCGACGTCGAGGACGCGCAGGCCGGTGCGGTGCGCGGCCCACGGCTCCAGCGCGTCGGCGACCATGTGCGCCCCGCCGTGCGTGGCCATCGTGGTGTGCTCGGCGAAATCCACCCAGTAGTCGAAGCCCGGTGCCGTCGCGTCGGTACCGGGTATCGGTCCTCCGTTTCTGACGGTGCCGGCGAGGTCGCCGAGGGCGGCCCATTCGCGGTCGCTCGACGCGACGTACACGTTGCCGCCGCAATAGGCGGGTTCCGAGCTGACGAGCAGCGGCCCGGTTCCGGGGCCGAGCCGGTACCGGTGGCCGTCGCATTCCAGCAGCCGCAGCGCGGTCAGCGCGTTCAGCAGCAGCCGCAGCCCGCGGGCCTGCACGGCGAGCCGTGTGGCCAGCTCCGCGGCGTTCGCCGGGCCGCCGGCCAGGGCGTCGAACACGCCCAGCCGGACGGCGGCGCGCAGCACCGCGGTCTTCTTGAATCCCTGCATGAGATCGAGCAGCTCCGCGCGGGTGAGCGGGGCCGCGTCCGAAACGTGGGGCACCGTGCCTCCTCCTGTCGGCGACGCCGACAGGCTCGCGGGCGGGGCTCGACGCACGGTCGAGGCGGTTCCGGGCTGTCCTGAACCGGCCGGAGAATTCGCGGGGGAGCAGGTCGTCAACGGAGACCGGGGCAAAAATTATATTGAACAAAATACTGTACTTGATATGAAAGCCGGAAAACTTTAGCCTGCGGAGCATAATGATCACTCTTTGAGCCCTCTCGGGCGTTCTCGGAGGTGTTTCGATGCGCCACGCTGGGGCGTGTTCCCATGAGCCGATCGGCCGGCGCCTGTTCCCGGTGGTGCTCGTCCCCTGGCCGCTGCTGCTGCCCGCTCCCGGCGCGCTGGCCGACGTGCTCGGCGGGCGGGACCGGCCCGCCTGGCTCGCCGGCCTCGGCCTCGCCGCCTACCTGGCCTGTTATCTGGGCGCGGTCCTGCTGGCCCGCCGCCACTCCACCGGGCACCTGAAGGCGTTGTCCCTCCCCGCCGCGACCGTGCTGCTGACGGTGGCCCTCAGCGCGGCGTTCGGCGGGCACATGTTCGATCTCTTCGACCCGGTGCTGTCGCTGCTCGCGGCCATCGCCGTGTGGCGGTGCACGCCGGTCCTCCTCCTCGGCGCCGGGGCGGTGGCCGGGGCGGGCGGCGGCATCGACTGGTGGCGCTCGGGGAGCGTCCTCGACGCCTCCGAGGTGGTGGTGACCGCCCTCGTCTGCGCGATGGTGGCCGGGCTGCTGAGCTGGCTGCTGGCCGAGGTGGTCAGGCTCCGCGAGGGCGGCCGGGAACGGGCCGAGATCGCCGTCGCGCGGGAACGGCTGCGGTTCGCCCGCGACCTGCACGACCTGTTCGGGCACACGATGGCGCTCATCCTCATCAAGGCCGAGTCGGTGCGCCGGTCCGCCGGCGGCGATCCCGGCGCCGTCCGGGGCCTCGCCCAGGACATCGACGCCGCCGGGCGGCGGGCGCTGACCGAGCTGCGCCAGGCGGTGACCGGCTACCGGGAGAGGGGCCTCGGCGCCGAACTGGCCGAGGCGCGGGCGCTGCTCGCGGAGGCGGGCATCGCGGTGGTCGTCGAGCACGACCGGCTGCCGCTGCCCGCCGAGACCGACACGCTGCTCGGCTGGGCCGTCCGGGAGGGCGTGACCAATGTGATCCGGCACAGCCGGGCCGGCCGGTGCGAGATCCTCGTGCGGCGCGACGCCGCCGGCGTCACGCTGCGGATCACCGACGACGGGACCGGGGGCGGCCCGTCCGGCCTGCCCGGCAACGGGCTGAAGGGGCTCGCCGAGCGCGTCGCCGCGGCCGGGGGCGGGCTGCAGGCCGCGGCCGTCCACGGCGGGGGGTACCGGCTCGTGGTCCGGGCACCGGTGCCCGGCGGCGCCCCGCGGCTGCACGCCTCGGCGGCGGCTTGAGGGAGCCTCGAACCCGGTTCCGCACCATGGCCGTGCTCGGCGGTATCACGGGGAGGGCGCCATGCGGCTTGGACTCGAAGGACGTTCCGTACTGGTCACCGGTGCCACCGGCGGCATCGGGCGGGCCGTCGCCCGCGCCTACGCGGACGCGGGGGCGCGCGTCGCGGTGACGTGGCACCACGACGCCGAGGCCGCCGGGAAGCTGGCGGAACGGCTCGGCGGGGGAGCGTTCTGCGTCGGCTACTCGCTGTCCGACCCGGACTCCGTCGCCGCGGCCGTCGCCGCCGTGGAGGCCGAATGCGGGGGACCCGACGTCCTGGTGGCCGCGGCGGCGCGCCTCGGCGGACGCCGCCCGGACGCCGGGTACTTCGCCGAGGCCCCGATGAGCGAATGGGGCGGCCTCCTCACCGACAACCTCGCCGGCACGATCCGCACCGTCCAACTCGCGGCGGCCGGGATGCGGCGCCGCGGCTGGGGCCGGATCGTGCTGATCTCCTCTCACCTGGTGGCCGGCGGCCGTCCCGGAATGGAGTTCTACGGGGCGGCCAAGGCGGGCCTGCACGGGTTCGCCCGCAGCCTCATGTGGGACGCCGGCCCGGACGGCGTCCTCGTGAACGTGGTGGCGCCCGGCCTGACGCTCACCGAGCGGGTCGCGGCGCGGCTGCCCGCCGGGACGGCCGAGCGCGAGGCGGCGGCGACGCCCAGCGGGCGGCTCAGCGCGCCCGAGGACGTCGCCGCCGCCGTGCTGTTCCTCGGCTCGGCCGCCAACGGCAACATCACCGGCCAGGTCGTCACGGTGTCGGGCGGTCGCTGACGGCGGCCGGCTTCCACCAGCCCGGATTGTCGCGGTACCAGGCGACGACGTCGGCGAGGCCCTCCTCGAACCCGATCCGCGGCCGGTAGCCCAGCTCGTCCCGGATCTTGGACCCGTCCACCGAGTAGCGGAAGTCGTGGCCCTTGCGGTCGGCCACGTGCCGGACCATGGCGGCGTCCGCGCCGCACAGCTCCAGCAGCAGCTTCGTCATCGCGACGTTGGTCAGCTCCCGGCCGCCGCCGATGTTGTAGATCTCCCCGGCGCGCCCTCGCGCGAGCACCAGGTGGACGGCCCGGCAGTGGTCGTCCACGTGCAGCCATTCCCGCACGTTCGACCCGTCGCCGTAGAGCGGCACCGGCGTGCCGCTGAGCAGGTTGGTGATGAACAGGGGGATCAGCTTCTCGACGTACTGGTAGGGCCCGTAGTTGTTGGAGCACCGCGTGATGCGGATGTCCATCCCGTAGGTGCGGTGGTAGGACCGCGCGATCAGCTCGGCGGACGCCTTGGACGCCGCGTACGGGGAGTTCGGACGCAGCGGCCAGTCCTCGGTCCAGGATCCCTGCGCGATGGAGCCGTACACCTCGTCCGTGGAGATCTGCACGAACCGCTCGACGCCCGCGCGCAGCGACGCCTCCAGCAGGGCCTGGGTGCCGAGGACGTTCGTCCGGACGAAGTCCTGCGCGCCGCCCGAGATCGAGCGGTCGACGTGGGATTCGGCGGCGAAGTGCACGACGCAGGAGTGGCCGGGCACGAGCCCGGCCAGCAGTTCGGTGTCGCAGACGTCGCCGCGGACGAAGGTGAGCCGCGGGTGGGCCGGCGGCAGGTTCGCGGTGTTGCCCGCGTAGGTGAGCAGATCGAGGACCGTCACCTCGGCGTCCTCGTGACCGGGGTAGCCCCCGGCCAGCATGGTGCGGACGAAGTGCGAGCCGATGAAGCCGGCGCCGCCGGTGACGAGCACCCTCATGAGGCCGTCACCTCGACGCCCGCGTCATCGCCCACCAGCAGCCGGCTGGAGTGGCCGCCGGCGCCGCCCGCGACCGTGGCGCCGCGCCCGATCAGCGACCGGGTCAGCCCGGACATCTCGCTGATCGACGCGCCGTCGAGCACGATCGAGTCGGCGATGCCCGCCATGGTGAGGGTGCAGCCGCGGCCGATCGCGGAGTAGGCGCCGACGCGGCTGTCGGTGACGAGGGCCGCGGCGCCGATCACGGCCGGGCCGGTGATGTGCGACCGGACGATCCGGGCGTCCGGCTCGACCACGACCGGGCCGACGATCCGGCTGTGCGCGTCGACCTGCCCGTGCAGGCCGGGCCGCACGCCGTCCAGGACGGCGCGGTTGCAGTCGAGCAGCTCGTCGACGCTTCCGGTGTCGCGCCAGTAGCCGCGGTACTCGCCGGCCGTCACCGGGTGCCCGCGGTCGAGCAGGTCCCGGACGGCGTCGGTGATCTCCAGTTCGCCGCGCGCGCTCGGCCGGATCCGGTCCACGGCCGCGTGGACGGCCGGGGTGAAGAAGTAGACGCCGGTGATGGCGAGGTCGCTGCGCGGCCGCTCCGGCTTCTCGGCGAGCGACAGGACCCGCCCGCCCGGGCCGAGCTCGGCGACCCCGTACTGCCGGGGATCGGCCACTTTGGCGAGCAGCAGCCGCGCGTCCGGGCGCCGGGCGCGGAACTCGGCGGCGGCCTCGGCGATCCCGCCGGCCAGGACGTTGTCGCCGAGGTACATGACGAAGTCGTCGCCGCCGAGGTACTCGCGGGCGGTGAGCACCGCGTGGGCGAGCCCGAGCGGGGCCTCCTGGACGAGGTAGGTGACGGACAGGCCGAGGGCCGCCCCGTCGCCGACCAGCGCCCGGATCTGCTCGTGCCCGTCGCCGACGATGACGCCGGCCTCGGTGACGCCGATGTCGCGGATGTTCTCCAGGCAGTGCACCAGGACGGGCTTGTTCCCGACCGGGATCAGCTGCTTCGGCATCGAATGGGTGAACGGGCGCAGGCGGGTGCCCTTGCCGCCCGCCAGGACCAGGGCCTTCACGGACGCCCTCCTTCGGCGCCGCCGGACGCGAACTCGCGGATGGACGCGATCATGTAGTCGATCATCTCGTCGGTGAGGCCCGGGTAGACCCCGATCCAGAACGTGCCCTCGGCCACGATGTCGCTGTTGGCGAGATCCCCGGAAACCCGGCAGGGGACGTCGGCGTAGGCGGGCTGGCGGGTCAGGTTGCCGGCGAACAGCAGCCGCGTGCCGATCCGGCGGGACTCCAGGAAGTCCACGATCTCCCGGCGGGTGAACGCGGCGCCGGGCAGGACGGTCATCGCGAAGCCGAACCAGCTCGGGTCGCCGCCCGGCGTCGGCTCGGGGAGCAGCAGGCCGGGGACGCCGTCCAGGCCGTCGCGGAGCCGCCGCCAGTTGCGCCGCCGCGCCTCGCCGAACGCGGGCAGCTTGGCGAGCTGCGTCAGGCCCAGGGCCGCCTGGATGTCGGTGCTCTTCATGTTGTAGCCCACACGGGAGAACACGTACTTGTGGTCGTATCCGGGGGGCAGCGTGCCGAGCTGGTAGTCGAAGCGCTTGCGGCACCTGTTGTCCTCGCCGGGCTCGCACCAGCAGTCGCGGCCCCAGTCGCGCAGTGACTCCACGATCCGGGCCAGCGCCAGGTTGTCGGTGAGAACGCAGCCGCCCTCGCCCATGGTGATGTGGTGGGCCGGGTAGAAGCTCACCGTGCTCATGTCCCCGAAGGTGCCGGTGGCCCTGCCCTCGTAGCGGGAGCCGACCGCGTCGCAGTTGTCCTCGATGAGGAACAGCCCGCGCTCCTCGGCCAGCTCGGTGATCTCCCGCACCGCGAACGGGTTGCCCAGCGCGTGCGCGATCATGATCGCCTTCGTGCGCGGTCCGACGGCCGCCGCGACGCGGTCGGGCGTGGTGTTGTAGGTGCCGAGTTCGACGTCCACGAACACCGGCACCAGGCCGGTCTGGACGATCGGGTTGACGGTCGTCGGGAAGCCCGCGGCGACGGTGACGACCTCGTCGCCCGGCACCAGCCGGTGCTCCTCCAGGTCCCGCGCGGTCAGCGCGGTCAGCGCGAGCAGGTTGGCCGAGGACCCCGAGTTCGTCAGATGCGCCTTGCGCAGGCCCATCGCGCGGGCGAAGCCCCGCTCGAACCGCAGGGCCCGCGCCCCGGCCGCGATCCGCATGTCCAGCGCGGCCTCGACGAGCGCCGCGCGGTCGTCCTCGTCGAGCACCGCGCCTGAGGGCGGCAGCGGCGTCACGCCCGGGACGAACTCCCGCGGCGGTGAAACGGTGTGATGGTATTTGCGGGCCTGCTCCAAGAGCAGCGCCTTGTCGCCGGACATGCGCCCGCCTCCCCAATGCGCTCGCTGTGGTCGGTGAGCCCCCACGGTGGGACGGACGATTCGGGCGGGCTTCGAGGCCATTTCGAGCGGACGCCCCCACGCTGGGCGCCGACCGTGCCCGCCCTTCCCGGGGAGCGAAAAGTGATCAGCAGCGGAAGCGTCGTCCAGAACATCGTCGTAGCCCGGCCGCTCGGCGCCGTGTACCCGTTGGTGGCCGACGCCGCGCAGGCCGTCCGGTCGGCCCCGCCGGTGGTGCACGTCCGGTACGTCGAGCGCGGTGACGGCGGCGACCTCATCGAACGGTGGACCGTCGAGGACGGCGCGATCCGCAGCTGGCGGGCGGCCCGGTGGCTCGACCCCGCGGCGGGGACCGTCCGGTTCGAGCAGCGGCCGCCGCAGCCGCCGGTCCTGGAACTGGGCGGACGATGGCGGATGACCGCACTGGCGGCGGAGGAGACGCGGGTCGAGCTGCGGCACGAGTGGCGCGTCACCGGCGACGGCGCCCCGGTCGAGGCCCGGCTGAGGCGCGGCACCGGCATGCAGCTGGAGGCCGTCAAGCGGCTGGCGGAGGAGGACGGGTGGGACCTCGTCCACGAGGAATCCGTGCTGCTCCACCGCGACGCGCGCGATGTCGAGGCGTTCCTGTCCGATGCCCGCGCCTGGCCGGGGAACGTCGCGGGACGCGCCGGCGTCCGCGCCGTCTCCGGCGATCCCGGCCGGCAGGTCGTGGAGGTCCGGACCGAGGACGCCGGGACGCTGCGGCGCGCACACGTGTGGATCCCCGGCACCGGGCTGGTGTGGAAGGACCTCGGGCCCCTCCCCGGGGGATGCCGCATGTCGTGGGGGAACCTCACCGTGCGGCCGGTGACCGGCGGCACGCTCGTCACCTCGCGGCACGCCGCCCGGCTCGCTCCCGGCTCCACCGCGCCGCCGCCCGTCCCGGCCCCGATCCCACCTCTAGGTGCGCTTGAAGAGCCCGCCCGATAGTCGGTGCCGAGCGATGTGAACGTGGTGAGCGAGGGAGACGAGGCTATGGACCGGCGTGTCGTGATCACCGGGATCGGGGTGGTGGCGCCCGGCGATCCCGGGACGAAGGCGTTCTGGCAGCGGATCGTCGAGGGCCGGACGGCCACCCGGACGGTGAGCACCTTCGACCCGGCGCCGTACCGCTCGCGGGTGGCGGCCGAGTGCGACTTCGACCCGGTCCGCGAGGGGCTCTCCCCGCAGGAGGCCCGGCGCATGGACCGGGCCGCGCAGCTCCTCGTCGTGAGCGCGCGGGAGGCGCTCGCCGACAGCGGGCTGCCCGACGCCGCGCACGACCCCGGCCGCGTCGGCGTCAGCGTCGGCAGTGCCGTCGGCTGCACGATGAAGCTGGACGAGGAGTACAACGTCCTCAGCGACGGCGGCCGCACCTGGGTGGTGGACCCGGAGTACGCGGTCCCGCACCTGTACGACTACGTCGTGCCCAGCTCGCTGGCCGCCGAGGTCGCCTGGGCGGCCGGCGCCGAGGGGCCGGCGACCGTCGTCTCGGCCGGCTGCACGTCCGGCATCGACGCGGTCGGGTACGCGTGCGACCTCATCGAGGAGGGCTCCGCGGACGTCATGGTCGCGGGCGCGGGCGACGCCCCGCTGTCGCCGATCACCTTCGCCTGCTTCGACGCGATCAAGGCCACGTCCAACCGCAACGACACCCCGGAGAGCGCGCTGCGGCCGTTCCACCGCACCCGCAACGGGTTCGTGCTGGGCGAGGGCGCCGCGGTGATGATCCTGGAGGAGTACGGGCACGCGCGCCGCCGCGGCGCGCAGATCTACGCGCACATCGACGGCTTCGCCTGCCGCAGCAACGCCTACCACATGACCGCGCTGCGGCCGGACGGGCGCGAGATGGCCGCCGCGATCACGGCGGCGCTCGGCAGGGCCGGGCTGGCGCCGGACGCGGTCGACTACGTCAACGCCCACGGCACCGGGACCAAGCAGAACGACCGGCACGAGACCAGGGCGTTCAAGCGGGCGCTGGGCGAGCACGCCCACCGGGTGCCGGTGAGCTCCATCAAGGCGGTCACCGGGCACTCGCTCGGCGGCATCGGCTCCATCGAGATCGCCGCCTGCGCGCTCGCGCTCACGCACGGCGTCGTGCCGCCGACCGCGAACCTCGACGACCCCGACCCCGAACTCGACCTCGACTACGTCCCGCTGACCGCGCGGGAGAAGCGGCTCGACGCGGTGCTGACCGTCGGCAGCGGCTTCGGCGGCTTCCAGAGCGCGATGGTCCTGACCCGGCGGGGGGCGCGATGACCGCCGTGGTGACGGGCATCGGCGTCGCCGCGCCCACCGGGCTCGGCGTCGAGGAGTTCTGGGCCGGGACGCTGAAGGGCGCGTCCGCGATCGGCCCGATCACCCGTTTCGACGCGTCCGGGTACCCGGTCGGGCTGGCCGGGGAGATCTCCGGGTTCGACGCCGCCGCGCAGATCCCCGGCCGGCTGCTGCCCCAGACCGACCGGGTCACGCAGCTGGCGCTCGCCGCCACCGGCTGGGGGCTCGCCGACGCGGACGTCGACCCGGCGCGGTTCGGCGAGTTCGACATGGGCGTGGTGACGGCCGGGTCGATCGGCGGGTTCGAGTTCGGCCAGCGCGAGCTGCAGGCGCTGTGGCGGGACGGGCCGGAGCACGTCAGCGTGTACCAGTCGTTCGCCTGGTTCTACGCGGTCAACACCGGGCAGATCTCGATCCGGCACGGGATGCGCGGGCCGACCGGGGTGCTGGTCACCGAGCAGGCCGGCGGCCTGGACGCGCTCGCGCAGGCGCGGCGGCGGGTGCGCGCCGGCACCGGACTCGTGGTCTCCGGCGGGATGGAGGCGCCGCTGTGCCCGTGGGGCGTGGCCGCGCACGTCCGCAACGGCGGGCTCAGCCGCAGCCGCGACAGGGACCGCGCCTTCCTGCCCTTCGACGCCGACGCGGGCGGGCACGTCATCGGCGAGGGCGGTGCCATGCTGATCGTCGAGGACGCCGGCAGGGCACGTGAACGCGGCGCACCGCACGTTTACGGGGAGATCGCCGGGTACTGCGCCACCTTCGACCCGCCCGGCGGCACCCGGCTCGCCGAGGCGATCACCGGTGCGCTGGACGACGCGGGCGTGGACCCGTCCGGCATCGGCGCGGTGTTCGCGGACGCGTCCGGCGTCCCGTCCCTCGACCTCGTGGAGGCCGACGCCATCCGGCGGGTGTTCGGGAAGCGGTCCACGCCGGTCCCGGTCACCGCGCCCAAGACGATGTTCGGCCGGCTCAGCTCCGGCGGCGGGCCGGTCGACGTGGCCGCCGCGCTGCTGGCCCTGCGCGACGGCGTCGTCCCGCCGACGGTCAACGTCGGCGACCTCGCCCCGGGCTGCGAGCTCGACCTGGTCAGGGAGGCCCGCCCGGTGCCGCTGTCCGCCGCGCTCGTCATCGCCCGGGGACACCACGGATTCAACTCGGCGCTGGTCGTGCGCTCGGCCGCCTGAACCGCGCCGCGAATGGAGGAGGAGAACATGAGTGCGTTCACCCTGGAAGACCTCAAGGCCGTGATGCGGTCGGCCGCCGGCGAGGACGAGTCGCTCAACCTGGACGGTGACATCCTCGGCGTGGACTTCGCCGCGCTCGGCTACGACTCGCTCGCGCTGATGGAGGCGGCGAGCCGGCTCCAGCGCGACCTGGGCGTCGAGCTGCCCGAGGAGGAGGTCGCCGACGCCGCCACCCCGGCGGCGTTCCTGACGCTGGTCAACGACCGGCTCGCGGAGGCCGGGACGGCCCGGTGAGCGAGGTCCTGAGCCGTCCGCCGGCCGGCCGGGCGCAATGGTCGCGCTGCCCCGGCTGCCGGCTGTTCCTGTACGAGCGCAAGCTCGCCCGCAACCTCGGCGTCTGCCCCGAGTGCGGGTGGCACGGGCGGCTCACCGCGCCCGGGCGGCTGGACCAGCTCCTGGACGCGGGCTCCCGGCGGGCGCTGGACATCCCGGTCGCCACCGGCGATCCGCTCGGCTTCACCGATTCCAGGCCGTACCCGGAACGGCTCCGCGAGGCGCGGGCGAGCACCGGGCTGGAGGAGGCGGTCGTCTGCGCGCGGGGCGCCATCGAGGGGAACGCCGTCATCGTGGCCGCGATGGACTTCCGCTTCCTGGGCGGGAGCCTCGGGGCCGCCGCGGGCGAGCTGATCGCGGGGGCGGCCGGGGTCGCGCTGTCCGAGCGCACCCCGCTGCTCATCGTCACCGCGTCCGGCGGGGCGCGCATGCAGGAGGGCGCCATCGCGCTCATGCAGATGGCGAAGACCAGCCAGGCGCTCGGCGAGCTGGACGAGGCGGGCGTCCTGACGGTCTCGCTGATCACCGACCCGACCTTCGGCGGCGTGGCCGCCTCATTCGCCACCCTCTGCGACGTGATAATCGCCGAGCCCGGCGCGCGGCTCGGGTTCGCCGGCCGCCGGGTGATCGAGCAGACCATCCGGCAGACGCTGCCGGACGACTTCCAGACCGCCGAGTTCCTGCTGGAGCACGGCGTGATCGACCTCGTCCGGCCGCGTTCGGTGCTGCGCGGGACGCTCGGCCGGCTGCTGGCGACGGCGGCCCGCCGCCCGCCCGCCGGCCTCCCGCCGGAGCCCGGCCCGGACGCCGCGCACCTGGTCACCGACCCGGCCGCGCTGCCGGACCGGGACGCGTGGGAGACGGTGCGGTCGGCGCGCGACATCGGCCGGCCGACGACGCTGGACTACGCCGGGCAGGTCTTCGAGGAGTTCCTGGAGCTGCACGGTGACCGGCTCGCCGCGGACTGCCCGGCGATCGTCGGGGGCCTCGCCCGGCTCGGCGGCCTCGGCGTCGTCGCGATCGGGCACCAGAAGGGCCACGACGTCGCCGAGCTGACCCGCCGCGACTTCGGCATGCCGATGCCGGCGGGCTACCGCAAGGCCGCCCGGCTGATGCGGCTGGCCGCCAAGCTCGGGCTGCCCGTCGTCACGTTCGTCGACACCCCGGGCGCGCATCCGGGCGCGGTGGCGGAGGAGCAGGGCCAGTCGGTGGCGATCGCGGAGAACCTGCGGCTCATGGCCGCGCTGCCGGTCCCCGTTGTCGCGGTGGTGACGGGGGAGGGCGGCAGCGGCGGCGCGCTGGCGCTCGCGGTGGCGGACCGCGTGCTCGCGCTGTCCGGCGCCGTCTACTCGGTCATCAGCCCGGAGGGGTGCGCGTCGATCCTGTGGCGGGACGCGGCCGCCGCGCCGCGCGCCGCCGCCGCGCTGCGGCTGGACGCCCGCCGGCTGCTCGGCTGCGGGGTGCTCGACGCGGTCGTCGAGGAGCCGGACGGCGGCGCGCGGGGCGCCCCGGCGCAGACGGCGGCGCGGCTGCGGGCGGCGCTCGCCGCGACCCTGCGCGAGCTGCTCCCGCTGGACGCCGCGGCCGTCGTCGCGGCGCGGCGCGCGCGTTTCCGGCGTTTCCGTGGCGAGGGGCCGTCCGGTATCGCCGATCCTCACTGAAAATGTGTCGAAGGTTGCAGAAAAGGGGCGACCCCCTGCACCCTATGGCCAATTTGTCGACATCGTCCTTGAGTGTCGCGGTCGCGGATCCCTAGCATCGCAAACGGAGTTCCTCGAGTACGGGGTGTCGCATTCCTCGAAGGAGAATCCGTGAAATTCACAATGCTGGGCACTCTCGAAGTCGTCCACGACGGCCGGACCTGTACGCCCACCGCTCCCAAGGTCAGGCAGGTGCTCGCGCTGCTGCTGTCCCGGCCGGGGCAGATCGTCGAGCTGGAGTCGATCATCAAGGACCTGTGGGACGAACGGCCGCCGAGAAGCGCGGTGACCACGACGCAGACCTACATCTACCAACTGCGCCGGACGTTCGCGCAGGAGCTGGGCGAGGAGCCGGCCGAGCGGCTGATCGGGACCGTGGCGCCCGGTTACGTCCTGCGGGTCGACGAGGACGCGCTCGACTCGCAGGTGTTCGCCCGCCAGGTGGCGCAGGGCCGCGCGCTGCACGCCGCGGGGGAGTCGCCGCGCGCCGCCCAGCTGGTCAGGCGGGCGCTGGGGCTCTGGCGGGGGCCGGTGCTGTCGAACGTCGATTCCGGTCCCGTGCTGCGGGGCTACACCGTCCATCTGGAGGAGCGCCGGATCGGCGCGCTGGAGCTGCTCGTCCAGCTCGACATGGAGCTCGGCCGGGGCCGGGAGATCATCCCCGACCTGCGCGGGCTGGTCGCGGCCCATCCGTTCAACGAGTGGTTCCACGTCCGGCTCATCACCGCCCTCGGCCGCGCCGGGCGCCGCGGGGAGGCGCTGCGCGCGTACGAGAACCTGCGGCGGCTGCTCTCGGACGAACTGGGCCTCGACCCCTCCCCGGAGGCGCGGCAGGCGCACCGCGACGTGCTCACCGGGAACATCTCCGCCGCCCCGGCGGCCGCCGGCGCATCGCTGGCCGGCCGGCCGCCGAAGGCGTCCTAGCCGCCCGCCGCTAACCGCCTCCGGCCTCGGCCGCCTCCTCGGTGAGGAGGTCGGCGACGAGGGAGGTTCCGTGCGCGGCCTCGGCGAAGCGCCGATCGCCGAGGACGCGCAGCAGGAACTCCCGCGTCGTCCGCACGCCGCGGCCGGAGACGGCGAACTCCGCCAGGGCCCGGCGCATGCGGGCGATGGCCGTGCCGCGGTCCGGGGCCCACACGACGACCTTGGCCAGCAGAGAATCGTAGGACGGGGAGATCCGCGCCCCGGTGAACCCGTGGGTGTCCACCCGGACGAACGGCCCGGCGGGCGCGGTGAACTCCGCCAGCACGCCGGGGGCCGGCGCGAAACCGCGCTCGGGATCCTCGGCGTTGATCCGGCATTCGATCACGGCCCCGCGCGGCACGACGTCGTCCTGCGCGTACCGGAGCGGCAGCCCGGCCGCCACCCGGATCTGCTCCTGGACGAGGTCGATGCCGGTCGCGAGCTCGGTCACCGGGTGCTCCACCTGGATGCGGCCGTTGACCTCCATGAAGTAGAACTCGCCGTCCGGCGACACGAGGAACTCGAACGTGCCGGCGCCCCGGTACCCGACCTCGGCGGCGCCGCGCAGCGCGGCCCGCTTCATCTCCGCCAGCATCTCCGCCGCGAGCGCGGGGGCGGGGGTCTCCTCGATGAGCTTCTGGTTGCGCCGCTGCACGCTGCAGTCGCGCTCTCCCAGGCAGATCACGTTGCCGTGCGCGTCGGCGAGCACCTGCACCTCGACGTGCCGGGCCGTCCGCAGATACCGCTCCGCGTAGACCCGGCCGTCGCCGAAGAACGCCTGGGCGTCCGAGCGCGCCCGCGCGTAGGCCGCGGCGAGCCCGGCCTCGTCGTCCGCGACGTGCATGCCGCGCCCGCCGCCGCCCGCGACCGCCTTCACGATGACCGGGAAGCCGACCGCGCCCGCCGCCCGCCGCGCCGCGTCGAGGTCCCCGAGCGGCTCCACCGTCCCCGGCAGCAGCGGCAGGCCCGCCCGCGACATCAGCGACCGCGCGGTGGACTTGTCGCCCAGCCGCGCCAGCACGCCGGCCGGCGGCCCGATGAAGGTGAGCCCCTCCTGCTCGCAGATCTCCGCGAAGTCGGGGTCCTCGGACAGGAAGCCGTAGCCGGGGTGGACGGCGTCCGCCCCGGTCATGGCGGCCGCCTCGATGATCGCCGGGATGTTCAGGTAGCTCCGCTTGGCCGCGGCCGGGCCGATGCGCACGGCCTCGTCCGCGAGCCTGACCGGCGCGGAGTCCGCGTCCTCGGTGGAGTACACCGCGACGCTGCGCACGCCCATCTCGCGGCAGGCGCGAACCACGCGCAGCGCGATCTCGCCGCGGTTGGCGATCAGGATCTTGTCGAACACCGGTGCCCCTCCCCGGTCACGGCTCGACGGCGATGAGCGGGGTGCCGTACTCGACGGACTCGCCGTCGGCCACGAGCACCTTCGCCACCCGCCCGGACCGGCCGGCGACCACGGGCGTCATCAGCTTCATCGCCTCCAGGATCGCCACCTGCTGCCCCTCCCTGATCTCGTCTCCCGGGGATACGAACGGCGGCGCCCCGGGCTCCGGCGAGTGGTAGAACGTGCCGACCATCTCGGCCTCGATGTAGTGCAGCCCGTCGTCGACCCGGCCCTCGGCGGACGGGCTCTCGGCGGACGGGCTCTCGGCGGGCGGGGCGTCGGCGGGGAGCCCGGCCGGGGCCGGGCCGTCGGGCCATTCCAGTTCGACGGCGACCTCGCCGATCCGCAGCGACAGGCGGCGCAGCGGGCCGGTGGCCGCGGCCATCAGCTCCGCCGCGCTCCCGCACAGGACCTCCAGGAGATCCCCGGGGTCGGTGGTTTCCACGTGACCTCCTCTCGGCCCGGCGCCGGTCAGCCCGACGCCCGCTGCGCTGCCCCGTCCTCGGCCCACCGCTTGGCGAGCTGCAGGTTCTTGGTGCTGTTCGCGCCGAGCACCCGGCGCAGGTAGCGGCGCGCGTCCTCGACCGTGGCGTCCGGACCCAGGATCCCCAGCGCGGACGGCTTGACGGTGACGGTGTGCCGGGCGCCCGCGATCAGGCCCTCCCGGGTCGGGGTGAAGCGCCAGTGCCCGGTGTGCGCGGCCAGCAGCTTCGGCAGGTTGATCTGCTTGTAGACGATCAGCCGTTCCGGTAGGCAGACCCGCACCGAGCGGGTGGTGTGCTCGGCGCCGTCGGGCGTGCGGGTGTCCATGTCGAAGAACTGGATCCCGGGCACGTCCTCGCTCATGTCGAGCCGGGCGACATGCTCGATCCGCTCGGGCCACTTGTCGGCCTCGTAGAGCACCGCGTACGCGTCGGCCGCCGCGCCGCCGATGAACAGGGTGTCCTCGAACGACAGCACCAGGTCGCCGAGGTCGCCGCCGGGCGGCTCCGCCGCCCGGGTGATCCCGTCGATCCAGGCGGCCGCCTCGCTCGCCAGTTCGGCGGGGACCGAACCGCCGGCGGAGCCGGGCTCGTAACGCAGCTCGACGCCGGTCTCGTCCGGGGAGAGCGGGGTGAACGTCCAGGCGCCGGTGGTGCGCTCCTCGTCGTTTTCGAATGCGATGCGCAGCGCGCCGCGGTCGAGGACGCGCCGGTACGTCCGGACCCGGACCGCGTCCTGCTCCGGCGTGAGGAACCAGCGGCGGAGCAGGTCCGAGCCGTCGCCGCGGGACAGGTACTCCGCGTGGACCTCGGGGCGGAAGAACTGCGGCCAGGCGGGCGCGTCCGCGATGAGGTCGAAGACGGCCTCGGCGGGCGCGGCGACCTTGGCGGTGAACTGGAGTGCCATGGACTCCTTCTCCTTGTCGGTCGGTCGAACGGGGTGTTCGGGAGTGTGCGGGGACGGTCAGGCCGTCTCGGTGACGGGCTGCGCGCGCAGCCAGGTGAACGACACCGCGCGGGCCAGGGCGTCCGGTGCCACGTCGGCGCCCTGGGCGCTCAGGTAGCCGTCCGGCCGGATCAGCAGCCAGCCGGCGGCGCCGACGTTGAGGTCGCGGCGCAGCCGCCGGTCCGGATCGGGCAGGTCGGCGCCGGCGATCCGGACGGAGAGCCAGCCGTGCTCCTTCAGCGCCCCGGCGTCCACCCCGCCGTCCGCGCCGGGGAAGATCAGCAGCGTCCAGCGCGGGTCGCGCAGCTCCTCCACCAGCGCGGACCAGCCGGGAGAGGCGCCGGCCGCCTCGCGGGTCGTGCGGGCGACGCGCTCGCCGGGCCGCGGCGCGGGAGCGTCCGGGCCGGCGCCGCGGGTGAGCGGGCTGTCCGGATAGGCCAGCGCGAGCGCGGACATCCCGGCGATGATCTTGCGTTCGATGCGGTGCCGCAGCGCCGGGACGTTGCGGACGACGGCGAACACCACCGGCAGCATCGCGGCGGACACCGCGCTCTTCAGCGCGACCAGCGCGGTCGCCTTCCGGGTCGCGCCGAGCAGCACCTCGCCGACCGGCACCCGCTCCAGCCCGTAGGTGTCCAGGAGGGCGTCGACGGCGTCGCCCTGGACGACCATGGCGAGCTTCCACGCCAGGTTGACGGCGTCCTGGATGCCGGTGTTCATGCCCTGCCCCGACGCGGGGCTGTGCACGTGCGCGGCGTCCCCGGCGACGAGGCACCGGCCCACCCGCATCCGCTCGATCATGCGCTGCTGGATGGTGAAGACCGAGACCCACAGCGGCCGCAGGTCCCGCACCGGGACGCCGAAGCCCTTGGCGAGCTTGCGGGTGAACCGCTCGGCGACCTCGTCGTCGTTCCCCCGGTAGTCGACGTCGACGGTGTCGAGGAGCCGCCACTTGCCCGGCCTGGGGAACGGGACCGCCATCACGGTGCCGCCCTCGGTGTGCAGCCAGTGGATGCTGTCCTGCGGGACGTCCATGTCGATCATCGCGTCGGCGATCAGCCAGGTCTCGGTGGAGTCGCCGAGCAGGCGCAGGCCGAGCCGCTTGCGGACCGTGCTGTGCCCGCCGTCGCAGCCCACCAGCCACGGCGCCTCGAACGCCTCGTCCCCGTCTGCGGTGCGCAGGACGCCGGTGACGCGCGCGCCGTCCTGCTCGAACGACTCCAGTTCGACGCCCCACTCGACCTCGACCCCGTGTTCGCGCAAGGCGGCGCGCAGGACCTCCTCGGTCGTCGCCTGCTCCAGCAGGAGGGTGTGCGGGTAGCGGGTGGGCAGCTCGCTGTACTCGGGGCCCATCCGGGCCAGCCGCCGCCCCTTGCGATGCATGCTGAACGCCTGCATGTGGCGGCCCCGTGCCAGCATCTCCCCGACGACGCCCATCTGGTCGTAGATCTCCAGGGTCCGGGCGTGCGTCGCGACGGCGCGGCTCGTGGCGGACGGGCCGCCGGCCTTGTCCACCAGCCGGACCGCCACCCCCCGGCGGGCCAGTTCGTGGGCCAGGGTGAGCCCGACGGGTCCCGCGCCCACGATCAGGACGGAGGCTGCGGGACGCGGTCGATGTGTCATGAGAACTCCCGGTGGGCGCTCGCGGCCGGTCGTCGCCCAGTGTTCGGCCGGGTGTTCAAGGTCAGATCAAGCGCCGGTCGAAGCGCGCCTCCTGAGCGGGGCGCGAGCCGTTCTCGTGGGGCGGGCCGTACAAAGGGCGCCGACCCGTACGGCCCCTACCAGGGAGCGATCACATGGAGTTCAAGGCGGAGGCGGCACGGCTCGACGCCCTCGTCGCGCGGGCGGCACGGCGCCGTCCCGGACGGACCGCGATCCGGATCGGCGGCGAGGCGATGACCTTCGGCGAGCTCGACGCCGCCGTCACCCGGTGCGCGGCGGCGCTGCGCGGCCTGGCGGGTCCGCCGGGGGCCGTGGTCGGGCTGGTGTCCACCCTGCACCCCTCGTTCGCCGTCGCCTACCACGGCATCGCGCGGGCCGGCCACATCGTCGCGATCATCAACCCGCTGCTCCGCGAGGAGGGGCTCCGGCATGTCCTGGCGCTCTCGCGGGCCCGCGCCGTGGTCGCGACGCCCGAGACCGGTGCGCGGATCGCCGGCCTGCGCGGCGACCTGCCGGATCTGGAGACGGTGATACCGGCCGGGGCCGGGCGCCTGTCCGCGGCGGGACGGATCGACCCCGTCCCGGAGGACGCGGACCTCGACGACGTGGTCTGCCTCCAGTTCACCAGCGGGACGACCGGCGCCGCCAAGGGCGTCCGGCTCACCCACCGGAACCTGACCGTCAACGCCGCCCAGATCGCCTGGGCGCACGGCCTGGACGAGGAGTCGGTCACGCTCAACCATCTGCCCAACTACCACCCGATGCACTTGAACTCGGCGCTGCACGCGGCGGCGACGCAGGTGCTGTGCGCCGAGCCGGAGGGCAGCGCGGCGGTCGAGGCGGCCAACGCGCACGGCGCGACCCATTTCTACGGACTGCCGGTTCGGCTGGCGCGGCTGGCGCGGGACACGCGGCTCGCGGAGCTGAGGCTGGCCACGGTCCGCGGGGTGTTCTCCGGCGGCTCGGCGCTGCCCGTCCCGGCCGCCGAACGGCTGTCCCGCCACTTCGGCGTGCCGGTCGTCCAGGGGTACGGGCTCGCGGAGACCTCGCCGCTCACCCACGGAGACGATCCCGCCGACCCGGCGCCTGGGTCGGTCGGCCGGCCCGTCCCGCTCACCGAGTGCCGGATCGTGGACGTCGAGTCCCGCGCCGTCCTGCCGCCGGGTGAGAAGGGCGAGGTGCAGGTGCGCGGGCCGCAGCTCATGGCGGGCTACCTCGGCGGCGGGTCCGGGCGCGACGCGGGCGGCTGGTTCTCCACCGGCGATCTCGGCCGGGTGGACGAGGCGGGCCGGCTGCACCTCATCGACCGGCTCAAGGACGTCTTCAAGTGCGACAACTGGCTGGTCGCGCCGGCCGGGATCGAGCGGGTCGCGCTGCGGCACCCGGCGGTGCGCGAATGCGTCGTCTTCGACCGCCCGCACCCGCTCAGCGGCGCGGTGGCGAACGCCGTGGTCGTCCTGGACGACCCGGACGTGCCGGCCGAGGCGGTCGCCGAGTTCGTCAACGAGCAGGTGCCCTACTACGAGCGGATCGACCGGATCACGGCGGTGGAGGCCGTGCCGCGCTCGGCCACCGGCAAGATCGTGCGCCGTGAGCTGCGCGATCTGATCCCGTGACGCGGAAAGGCCCGCGGCCCCGCCGGAGCGGGCCGCGGGCCTCGGCGGCCCGGGACGGACGGAGGTCAGGGCATGTCGTCCCGGGTCACCCTGCGGTCCCGCACCAGCCAGCCGGTGCCGTCGGGCACCAGGACGTCCTCGCAGACGCACGTCCGGTGCAGCCGCGGCTCGCCGCCCTTCGGGGTGGCGAACACCAGGGCGTAGCAGCGGGCGAGCACCGAGCCGTCCTCGCGCGGCGTGACGGCCGTCATGCCGTGCCAGTGCCGGTGGATCTCGCCGATCTCGGCGAGCTGTGCGGCCGTCTTGCGGACGGCGGCGGCGAGCGCGTCCCGGCCGCGCACGGGCTCGTTCAGGTTCGGGGCGAGGAAGCTCCCGTCGGCGGTGAAGGTCGCGGCCCACTCGTCGGCCTTGCCGTCGTCCAGCAATTGCATGTGCCGGGCGTAGAAGTGCTGGATCTCGGCGTACAGGACGGTGGGGGAGACCTCGGTCTGCCGGGTCATGACGTTCCCTTCTCGTTGGGGGCTCACGTGGGATCGCCGGGCTCGGCCGGGTCGTCGACCATGGCGACGGCGCGGGTCCAGCCGGCGCCCGCGCCGGTGATCTTGATGGGGAAGCAGGACACGCTGAAGCCGTGCGCGGCGGGCAGCGCGTCGAGGTTCGCCAGCCGTTCGATCTGGCAGAACTCGCGGTCGCGCCCGGTGAAGTGCGCGGGCCACAGCACCGACCGGTCCCCGGTCCGCCGGTACCGCTCGATCATGTCGGTGAACGGGGCGTCCAGGCTGAACGCGTCGGTGCCGATCACCCGGACGCCGTAGTCGAGCAGCAGCCCGACGGCGGAGGCGTCCAGCCCGGTGAAGTCGGTGAAGAAGCGCGGCGTCCCGGCCCAGGCGGCGGCGCCGGTGTTGAGCAGCACGATGTCGAGCGGCTCGGGCTCGTAGGCGACCCGGGCCAGTTCCTCCTTGATGCGGGCGGCGTCCACGGCCCCCGGTCCGGTCCCCTTCAGGTCGAGGACGACGGCGGGCGCATGGAACCACTCCAGCGGCATCTCGTCGATGTCGCGCGGGCGCCCGTTCTCGCCCCTGCTCCCGTAGTGGGACGGGGCGTCGACGTGCGTGCCCGTGTGCGAGGTCAGCGTCAGGGTGTCGATGGACAGCAGCTCCCCGTCGGGCAGCACCGACGGGTCGAACTCGATGCCGAAGTGCTCGCGCATCTCCTCGCTCATATGCCTGGCGCCCTGCGCCGGCGACATGATCTCGTGCGACACGGGTTCGGGCTCCCAGCCCCGCGCGTCGACCGGCGACGACAGATCGATCAGGCGCATTCCGCGGCTCCTCACTCGGTGGTTTGCGTCCGGGCCGTGAACAGGTCCCGCCGGACGCGCACGGGACGGGGGCCGAAGGCGATGCGGCGGGTGATCTTCGCGCCGATCGGGGTCCGGGTGATCACCTTGGCGATTCTCGGCCGCAGCCGGGCCGCGAGCCCGCCCTGCGAGATCATCCCCTTGGCCTGCATCACCTGCATGCGCGTCACCGTCTCGATGTCGGGCCGGCGCTCGTCCTCGTAGCGGCGCAGGAAGGGCGCGCCCGGATCACCCGCCCGCAGCGACGCCAGCAGGACCGGATGCAGCAGCGCCGCGTCCTGCAGCGCCAGGTTGATGCCCTGCGCGCCGAGCGGGCCGTGCGTGTGGGCGGCGTCCCCGATGAGCACCAGGCCGTTCTTCACCCAGGTGCGGGCCCCGCCCGCGAACACGTCCAGCAGCGTGAGGTCGCGCGGCGTCCGCACCCCGGCCTCGACCTGCGCCGCGTACGCGGGGACGGCCCGCGCGATCTCGGCCCTGACCGCCTCGATGCCGCGTGCGGCGATGTCGCGGTAGCCGCGGTGGGGGAGCGTCCAGCCGATCTGGAGGTTGCCCGGCCACGAGCGGTAGACGATCACCGGGCTGCCGGAGTCCCGGAAGATCTGCACGTTCGGCACGTCCGCGCCGGAGCCCGGGTCGGGCAGCTTGAACCAGAGGACGTCGAAGTCGAAGGCGTCGATCCGGTCGGCCTCGATGCCCGCGAGCCGCCGCACCTTCGAGAACCGCCCGTCGGCTCCCACGACACAGTGCGCGAGGACGGTCGTGTCCTCCGCGCACGCGCCCACCACCGTGTCCTCGTGCGTGATGAGCCGCGTCACCTTCGCACCCGCGATGTACTCGAACCCCTCGTACGCGCGGCAGTGCGCGAGTAGTTCCTCAAGGACGTGCTTCTGCGGAATGCTCAGCAGGTAGCCGAACGGCTCCGGTAGCCGCCCGTAGTTGATGTCGAGGAGCACCGAGCCGCGTTCCACGAGCTGGAACCGGCCGTGCACATGGCAGCCGCGGTCCCGGGCGCCCGCGAGCACGCCCAGTTCGTCGAGCACCGCGAGCCCGCCCGGCTGCAGGATCTCGCCGCGGTAGTCCCGCTCGAACGAGCGGGACCGTTCGAGCACCGTGACCCGCACGCCGGAGCGCACCAGCGCGAGCGCCAGCGCGAGCCCGCCGGGCCCGCCGCCCACGATGCAGACGTCGGTCTTGATCTCGGTCATGTCCGTCTCCGGCCCGGCTCAGGCGTGCAGGGTCAGGCCGCCGTCGGCGGTGATGACCTGCCCGCGGATCCATGCGGCCTCGGCCGTGCAGAGCAGGGCGACGACGTCCGCCACGTCCTCGGGCCGGGTCAGCCGTCCGGCCGGGGTGCGGCGGGCCAGCGCGCGCGCCGCCTCGTCGGGGGCGCCCTTGTCGAGCTTGGACGTGGACACCGCGTTGACGGCGATCCCGTCCCCGGCCAGTTCCACGGCCAGGTAGCGGACGAGCGACTCAAGGGCCGCCTTGGCGATGCCCAGGCTCATGTACCGCGGCACCACCCGGCGGGCGCCGACACTCGACACCGCCACGACCCGTCCGCCGGCGCGCATGGTGCCCGCCAAGGCGGGCACCGCCCGCGCCAGCGGTTCGACCACCACCGACTGGACGTCCCGGAGCCCCTGGCAGTCGGCGTCCGCGGCCGCCATCGGGCGCAGGGCCGAGGTGTTGTGCACGAACACGTCCAGGCGCCCGTGCCGCTCCGCCACCCGGCCGATCATCTCCGCCGGCGCGGCGGGCGACCGGATGTCCGCGCGCATGGCCGACGCCGTGCCCCGCAGCCCGGCCAGGCTCTTGACGGCCGCCTCGGCGGCGGCGTCGTCAGCGGCGTAGTTCAGGTGGACGTGGCAGCCCGCCGCGCAGAGCCTGCGGGCGATCGCCAGTCCCAGTCCGCGGGTGCCGCCGGTCACCAGGGCGACGCGCCCGTCCAGTCCCAGATCCGTCATCGCTCTCCCACGAAGAAGCCGGTGACGGGCAGCCTGCTCGGCGGCGCTCGAGAGCGGTTGGAGCCGCGTTCGCGCCTGGGTCCTGCTCGTGGGAGGACTGTCCACATCGGGTGACGGGCTCCGGCCGGTCGGCCGCCGGACGGCCTTGAGACGCCGGCATGGATGAATTCGATGAATGGATCCCGGCAGACACCACGGCGACCTAATCCCTATTTCGCGATGGACACCGATCCGACACCGACGCTTCCTCTGAGGCCACACCGCCGTGTGAGCGATGGCCGAGTCCGAAATGAGAGGGACGACCCCCTAAATTCTGTGGAAGCCCGCAGATAAAGGACGACCTGACCAGGCAGGGAGTGCGGTGGCGGAGCCCCACCCTCGTGGAAGCCCGCAGCTAACCGACGATCTGAACCGGGAGGGGGTGTAGGGGCGAAGCCCCACCCCAGGGGAGGCCCGCAGTTAAGTGACAACCTGAGCCGGAAGGGAGTGCGGGGGCGAAACCCCACCCTGTGGAAGCCCGCAGG
>NZ_BCQQ01000016.1 GCF_001552155.1 Actinomadura formosensis NBRC 14204
CGGGCGGGACGGTGCCGCCGACGGGGTCGGCCTCGCCGCGGGCGTCCGCACCGACGTCCGCGCCGCCGACGCCGATCGCGGCGGCCGCCGCCGGGGCTGTGGCGGTCAAGGCCAACGAGCTGGGGCAGGTCCCGGTGCTCATGTACCACCGGATCCTGAACAAGCCCCAGATGTCGCTGGACCGGTCGACCAAGGAACTGCACGACGAGCTGACACGGCTCGCGAAGGACGGATACTGCCCGATCACGGCGGCGGAGTTCGTCGGCGGGCGGTTCAACGTGCCGGCGGGCAGGCACCCGGTGGTCCTGACGTTCGACGACAGCACGCCGGGGCATTTCGGGCTCGACGCGCAGGGCGGTCCGAAGCCCGACACCGCAGTGGGGGTCATCGAGCAGGTCGCGCGGGAGAACCCCGGATTCCGGCCCGTGGCGACGTTCTACCTGAACAAGGACCTGTTCGGGATGGACGACGCCCAGGCGGCGGCCGGGCTCGCGTGGCTGCGGCAGCACGGGTACGAGCTCGGCAACCACACGGTGAACCACCCGAGCCTCTCCGGCATGTCCGAAAAGGGCGTCCGCAAGGAGATCGGGGACATGGAGGACCGGATCGTCAAGCTCGCCGGTGCCCACACGACGACCTTCGCGTACCCGTTCGGGGCCGTCCCCAAGAAGAAGGCGTGGGCCGAGAAGGAGGACGGGCGGTACGCCTTCCAGGGGATGTTCCTCGCGGGCTGGCGGCCGTCGGTGTCGCCGTTCGACGGCGACTTCGACCGGTGGCAGATCGACCGGATCCGCTCCGAGGGCAAGATCAAGGAGAACGACTGCACGAAGTACTGCTCGGTCGCGTGGCTCGACTATCTGGACAAGAACCCCGATGAGCGGTACACCTCTGACGGAGATCCGAACACCGTGACGTTTCCGAAGAGCGCCGAGGACCGGCTCGCCAAGGAGTACCGGGGCCGTGCGCGAACATACTGATCATCGCCGCCCCGGGCGGATTGACCACGGGAGACCTGGTCCCATATCCTGAGCGCTGCGCTGTGGGCTTGCGCGTGCTTCGGACGGAGCAGGCTCGCGCTCGGTCAGGTCGGCGACAACGGTTCGGTTCACTGACACGGCACTGTCCGCGTCCCATTCCGGTCTTCGGCAGGGCGGATAACGGCCCTCCGCGCACAACCCATACGACTTCCATGTCCGTACCGGAGCCAGCCGACATATGACGAGCAGCACCGAGGCCACCTCGACCACCCCGCAGGTAGCGGTCAACGACATCGGGTCCGAGGAAGCCTTCCTCGCGGCGATCGACGAGACCATCAAGTACTTCAACGACGGCGACATTGTCGAAGGCACTGTCGTCAAGGTCGATCGTGACGAGGTCCTCCTCGACATCGGCTACAAGACCGAGGGGGTCATCCCCTCGCGTGAGCTGTCCATCAAGCACGACGTCGACCCCAACGAGGTCGTCTCCACCGGCGACCACGTCGAGGCCCTCGTCCTCCAGAAGGAGGACAAGGAGGGACGGCTGATCCTGTCCAAGAAGCGCGCCCAGTACGAGCGCGCCTGGGGCACGATCGAGAAGATCAAGGACGAGGACGGCATCGTCACCGGTACCGTCATCGAGGTCGTCAAGGGCGGTCTCATCCTCGACATCGGCCTGCGCGGCTTCCTGCCCGCCTCGCTCGTCGAGATGCGCCGGGTCCGCGACCTGCAGCCCTACGTCGGGCGCGAGCTCGAGGCCAAGATCATCGAGCTGGACAAGAACCGCAACAACGTGGTCCTGTCGCGCCGCGCCTGGCTGGAGCAGACGCAGAGCGAGGTCCGCCAGACCTTCCTCAACACCCTGCAGAAGGGCCAGGTCCGCAAGGGCGTCGTGTCCTCGATCGTCAACTTCGGCGCGTTCGTCGACCTCGGCGGCGTCGACGGACTGGTGCACGTCTCCGAGCTGTCCTGGAAGCACATCGACCACCCCTCCGAGGTCGTCGAGGTCGGCCAGGAGGTCACGGTCGAGGTCCTGGACGTCGACATGGAGCGCGAGCGCGTCTCCCTGTCGCTCAAGGCGACCCAGGAAGACCCGTGGCAGCAGTTCGCCCGCACCCACCAGATCGGCCAGGTCGTTCCGGGTCGCGTCACCAAGCTGGTGCCGTTCGGCGCGTTCGTCCGGGTCGAGGAGGGCATCGAGGGCCTGGTGCACATCTCCGAGCTCGCCGAGCGGCACGTGGAGATCCCCGAGCAGGTCGTCCAGGTCGGCGACGAGATCTTCGTGAAGATCATCGACATCGACCTCGACCGGCGCCGTATCAGCCTGTCGCTCAAGCAGGCCAACGAGGGCGCCGTCGGCATCGAGGAAGAGGACTTCGACCCGACGCTGTACGGCATGCCCGCCGAGTACGACGAGCAGGGCAACTACAAGTACCCCGAGGGGTTCGACGCCGAGACCGGCGAGTGGCTGCCGGGCTTCGACGAGCAGCGCGAGACCTGGGAGCGGCAGTACGCCGAGGCCCGCGCCCGCTTCGATGCCCACCGCAAGCAGATCGAGGAGGCCCGCAAGGCCGAGGCGGAGGCCGACACCGCGCCCGCGGCCGGCGGCGAGACCTCCTACTCCGGCGGCGGTGAGAGCGAGTCCGGCGGTGGCGCCCTCGCCACCGACGAGGCGCTCGCCGCGCTGCGGGAGAAGCTCTCCGGCGGTCAGTGAGCCCCTCGCGGACGAGATGGATCCGGTGACGGCCCGCTGACCGCGGGCCCGGCCGCCCGCGCGGCGACACCGGCGCAATTCCGGGCACGGCCGGAGAACGATCTTTCTGGATCGGCCTCCGGCCGTGCTTCGGTTGCGCCACCATTGCCGTGCGGACCGCGTCGCCGCAGCCTCGCGTCCGCGGAGGGCCGCGTCATCCCGAAGGTCCGCTCGTCACGCTCGTCCCCCGGGAGCAGTCGTTCAATTGGCCAGCACAGACGCCAACACCGCCGTCGGCACCAGGACCGGCGACCCCGCCGCGGCCGGCCCGTCGATCGTCCCGCAGGGCCCCGCCCGGATCGCGCTGATCGCGGTCACGGTCGCGGTGCTCGCGCAGACCCTGCGGTTCTCGCTGCCGCAGCTCGACCACTTCGCCGACCAGACCGGCACCGCGGTCGCCGCGCTCGGCGTCCTGGTCGTCTACCTCGCCGGGTTCACCGCCCCGCTGATCCGCCGCGCCGCCGGGCCGCGCGGGCTGCTGCTCGCCGGTGTCGGCGGGCTGTTCGCCGTCCGGCTCCTCGCGCAGGCCATCGACCCGGGCACCTGGCTGGCGTTCGCCGGGACCGCCATCGGCATGATCGCCGTCGCGGCGCTGTACGAGGGCGCCCGCGGGCTGTCCGGCGTCGGGTTCGCCACCGCGGTCGTCGCCGGCCTGTCCATCGACAGCGCCGTGCGGATGTGCTTCGCCACCTGGGACCCGGTGTGGCGGGACGGCATCGGCCCGTGGCTGGCGTGCCTGGCGTTCGTCGGCGTCGGCGCCGCCGCGCTCTACCGCGAGCTGGTGTCCGGGCCCGTCGCCGCGCCCGGGGTGTCCTGGCGGGACGCACTGGGCGCCGCCGCGCTCGGGCCGTTCCTGGCGCTGCAGGTCCTCGTCCTCGCCAGCCCCGCGTTCGTGGCGTCGTCCGGCTGGCAGTCGCTGACCGGGGCGCATGTCGCGATCGTCATCGGGCAGGGCCTCGCGCTGGCGTTCCTCGCGTCCGGCCTCGCCGTGCGGGCGGTGCCGGGCGGCGTGTGCGTGCTCGGCGGAACCGTCCTCGGGGTCGGCGCGGGCGCCGTCGCCGGGACGTACGCGATCTCCGGCATCGAGGTCGTCCCCGTCGTGATCGTCGGGCAGGTGATGGCGGCGTGGCTGCTGGCCGTCGCGTGCCGGGCGCCGCTGCGCCGCGCCGGGACCGGCGGCCCGGTCTGGCGGGTCGACGCGGGTGCCGCGCTCGGCGGCCTGCTCATCGCGGTGATCCTCATCCCGTACCAGGTCAGCGCCGTGTCGCCGCTGCCGTTCCCGAACAACCTGCTGCCCGGTCTCGCCGGCATCGCGCTCGGCGCGCTCGCGGCCATCGCGGCGGCCCGCGGCGGCCCGCTGCCCGCCCGCGCCCCGCTGCGCGCCCTGACCGCCCTCACCGCCGCCGCCCTGCTGCTCATCGGCACGCTGGTGTTCACCGTGGTGGCGCCGGACGGGAAGGCGCCGGCGGCGCCCGGCCCCGGCCAGGTCCGCGTGGTGAGCTACAACATCCACGACGCGGTCGACCAGTCCGGGCGGCTCGACCCGGAGGGCATCGCCCGCGTCATCGAGGGGCAGCGCGCCCAGGTCGTCCTGCTGCAGGAGGCCGGGCGGGGGTCGCTGACGTCGGGCACCACCGACGTCGGCGTGTGGCTGTCGCGGCGGCTCGGCATGAAGCTGATCTGGGGCCCGGCCGCCGACGGCCAGTTCGGCAACGCGATCCTGACGTCGCTGCCGGTGCGCAGCTCGGGGACGGGCCGGATGCCGCGCGGCGACTGGTCGCAGATCCGCGGGTACGTGTGGGCGCGGCTGGCCGTCGGCAAGACCACGATGGACGTGTGGTCGACGCACCTGGAGGGCGGCGACGACCGGGCCGGTGAGCGGTCCCGGGAGATCGCGGCGCTGCTGCGGGCCTGGGGCGGCGCGCCCCGCACCCTCATCGGCGGCGACTTCAACACCGACGCGGGCAGCCCGGAGCTGGCCGCGATGACCGAGGGCACCGACCTGCGCAGCGCCGCCCTCGGCGGCGAGGCGTACCCGACCCGGCCGGACGGCGCCACCAACGACTGGATCTTCGGCTCGGACGGCGTCCTCGTCACCGACTACGACGTGCCGAAGTCGGACGCGTCCGACCACTATCCGGTCGCGATCACCGTCCGGGTCGGGCGGTGAGCGGACCCGGCGGCGGGCCGCCGCCCGGGTGTGCGGCATGAGGATCGAGCGGGCGGTCCCCGCCGACGCCGGGGAGATCCTGACCGTCCAGCGCGCCGCGTACGTCGCGGAGGCGCAGTTGTACGGCGACCCGTTCATCCCGCCGCTGGTCGAGTCGATCGAGCAGCTGCGGAAGGTCCTCGCGGGGGACGCGGTGGTGCTGAAGGCGGTGCTGGACGGCCGTCTCGCCGGTGCGGCCCGTGCCCGGTTCAGTGACCGCACGTGCCTGGTGGGGCGGCTCGTCGTCGCCCCCGACCTGCAGGGCCGCGGCATCGGGCGGCGCCTGCTGACGGCGCTGGAGGACGAGGCCGCCGGCCGCGCCGACGCGTGCGTGCTGTTCACCGGGCATCTCAGCGAGGCGAACCTGCGCCTGTACCGCCGCCTCGGCTACACCGAGACGCGCCGCGAGCGTGTCGCCGCGCACCTCACCCTCGTCCACATGCGCAAGCCGCTCGTCCCCGCCGGAACCGCGTAGCGGCCGCGCCGCTAGGGTGACTCCCGTGCTGAAAGTGGGACTCACCGGCGGAATCGGGTCGGGCAAGAGCGAGGTGTCGGCGCGGTTGCGCGAGCGCGGCGCCGTGGTCATCGACGCCGACAAGATCGCCCGGGAGGTCGTCGAGCCGGGCACGCCCGGCCTCGCCGCCGTCGTGGCGGAGTTCGGCGGGGACGTGCTGCTGCCGTCCGGCGGCCTGGACCGCGAGAAGGTCGGCCGCATCGTGTTCGGCGACCCCGCCCGGCTCGCCGCGCTGAACGCGATCGTCCACCCGCTGGTGGGGGAGCGGATGCAGGAACTGATGGACGCCGCCCCCGCCCGCGCGGTCGTCGTCTACGACGTCCCCCTGCTGGCGGAGAACGGCCTGGCCCCCATGTACGACGAGGTCATCGTGGTGGACGCGCCGGAGGAGACCCAGCTGGACCGCCTGGTCGCCCGCCGCGGCATGACCGAGGAGGACGCCCGCGCCCGCATGGCGAACCAGGCGTCCCGCGCGGACCGCCGCGCGATCGCCACCCACATCATCGACAACTCCGGCACCCTGGACGACCTGAGAACCCAGGTCGACGCCCTCTGGGAGACCCTCACCCGCCGTGCCGCGCCCTAGAAGGGGGCGTCGAGGGGGAGGCGGTGGACTTCGGGGAGGTAGGGGTCCAGTTCGCCTGGTTCGAAACGGCACATGCCGACCGCGTACCAGAATTCGGCGGTGGCGTTGCCCTCCGATTTGTAGCGGCCGTCGGGGGCCAGGGCGGCCCAGCCTTCGGGCAGCCCGAGGAGGGTGGCGCGGCGGGTGGGGGCCGCGCGGCCGGCGACGTCCCACAGGATGACGGCGCCGTCGTCGCCCGCGGTGGCGAGGAGGTCGCCGTCGGGGTTGAAGGCCGCCGACCAGACGCGGCGGGTGTGGCCGGGGAGGGTGTGCAGGAGACGCCCGTCGGACGGGTCCCACAGGCGCACCACCAGGTCGTCGCCCGCGCTGGCGAGCATCGTGCCGGACGGGTGGAACGCCGCGGTCCACAGGCGGCCCGTGTGGGCGGTGAGGATGTGCAGGACGTCGCCTGTGGCGGGGTCCCAGATCCGGACGGTGCCGTCGTTGCTTGCACTGGCGAGGATCTCACCGGACGGGGAGAAGGCCACCTGGTAGACGCGGTCGGTGTGGCCGCGCAGGACGGCGGCGAGGGCGCCGGTGCGGGGGTGCCAGAGCCGGACCAGGCCGTCGTCGCAGCCTGTGGCGAGCAGGTCGCCGTTCCGGTGGAAGTCGATGGAGCGGACGCGGCCCCGGTGGTCGGCGAGTTCGACGATCTCGCGGCCGGTCGTCCAGTACCAGATGCGGACGGAGTCGTCGTCGTTGGCGGTGGCGAGGAGGTCGCCGCCGGGCGCGAACGCCTGCGCCCACACGTGGTCGGTCTCCACGTTCAGCTCGCGTTCGAACGTGCCCGTCCCCGCCTGCCACAGGTGGACGCCGCCGTCGTTGGTGGCGGTGGCGAGCTGGGTGTGGCGGGTGTTGAACGCGGCGGAGGTGAGGTTGTCGGCGACGCCGCGCAGCTCCCGGATCATCCGGCCGGTGCGCGGCTCCCACAGCCGGACGAGGCCGTCGTTGCCGCTGGAGGCGAGCATGCCGCCGTCCGGGCTGAACGCGACGCCGGTGACGCGGCGGCCGTGGCCGCGCAGCACGACGCGGCACCGCCCGGTCTCGGCGTCCCACAGCCGGGCGGTGCCGTCGTTGCTGCTGGTGGCGAGCTGCGTGCCGTCGGGACGGAACGCGAACGGCCACACGGCGCCGCGGTGCCCGGCGAGTTCGAGGCGCTGCCGCCCGGTCCCGGGGTCCCACAGCCGGACGGAGCCGGCGCTGTCGGAGGTGGCGAGACGTCCGCCGTCCGGGCTGAACGCCGCCTGGTAGATGGCGCCCTCGTGGCCCGGCAGGACGCTGCGCTGCCGGCCGTCCGCCCAGATCCGGACGGACCCGTCGGTGTCGCCGGTGACGAGGAGGTTCCCGCCGGGGTGGAAGGCGATGGCGTAGACGCGTCCGGTGTGGCCGAGGAGTTCCCGCCGGATCTCGCCGGTGCGGATGTCCCAGAGCCGGACGACGCCGGCCTCGTCACCGGCGGCGAGGACGGAGCCGTCCGGGTGGAAGACGGCGCGGAACACCGCGCCCCGGTGGCCGGTCAGCTCGCGCCGCAGCGCGCCCGTGGCGAGGTCCCAGACGCGCAGGGTTCCGCCCGCGTCGCCGGTGACCATGAGGGAGCCCGCGGAGTCGAACACGGCGGTGTAGACGGGCGCGGTGTGCCCGGGCAGCTCGTGCAGGAGGGCACCGGACGCGATGTCCCACACGCGGACGGTCCCGTCGGCGGCGCCCGCCGCGAGGAGGCCGGCCCCGGAGGGGGAGAGCCCGCCGGTGACGACCGGCCACACCCCTTCGGGATGGACGGTGAGGATGTGCGCGCAGTGCCCTGTGGCGAGGTCCCAGATCCGGACGGTTCCGTCCGCCGAACCACTCGCCAGGAGGTTGCCTTCCGCGTCGAACGCCACCGCGTAGGTGCGGTCGGTGTGGCCCTGGAGCGTGCGCAGGGGAGTGCCCGAGACGGCGTCGCACACGAGGACGCCGCCGTCCTCGCTGCCCACGGCCAGTACGGAGCCGCCCGGGCTGTAGACGAGCGGCTGGGGGAGGCGGCTGGTCTGGAAGTGGAAACCGTAGGGGACGCCCACCGCGGGCGGTGCGAGCTGGATGTCGATGGGATGCCCGGGGGCGATCGCGGCCTCGCGCAGCTCGGGCGCGGCGGCGATCCGGGCGGGGAGCGCGGCGTCCACGAGGGCGGCGCGGGTCCAGCGGCTGCCGTCGACGGCGACGTCCCGCAGGTCGGCGCGGGCGAGGCGGGCCCGGGACAGGTCGGCGCCGCGCAGGTCGGCCCCGGTGAGCCGCGCCTCGTCCAGGCGGGCCCCGGCCAGCGACGCGTCCCGCAGGACGGCGCGCGACAGGTTCGCGCCGACGAGTTGCGCGTCGGTGAGGTCGGCGCCCGTCAGGTCGACCTCCTGCAAGTCGCGGTAGGACAGGTCCTCGCCTTGCAGGCGGGCGCCGCGCAGGTCGGTGCGCGCGGGGGTGCGCAGCCGTGTCGTGATGCGGATCGCGTTGGCGCGGGCGATGTCGTCGGCGTCGGGGTCGGCGAGCACGCCGGCCGCCCAGTCCTGGCAGGCTCGCGTGTCGGCCAGGTCGCACAGGAAGTCGACGGTGAGCTGGGTGAGCGTGCGATGCCCCAGGGCGGCGGGGGCCGCGCCGCCGGCGAACTCGTCCGCGATGTGCCGCGCGACGAGCCACTCCATCACCGAGGTGTGGATGAACCCGAACAGGCCCTCGTCGGTGCGGACCAGCAGGCTCCCGGCGCCGACGGCGTGCGTCACCTGGTGCGGGGACATCCGGCCGCCGGCGAGGCCGGTGAGGGTGTCGGCGACGTCGGCGAGCTCGGCGAGCCGCAGGAACTGCTCGTTGCCCTCCCACAGGCGCAGCGCGAGCGTGCCCACGGCCCGCCACATGTCCTCGGCCTTCAGCCCGGAGGGCCCGCCGGCGCCGCCGACCCGGTCGGCCTCGTGGGCGAGCCAGGACGACAGGATCTCGTGGTAGAGGTCGGCGGGGCTGACCGCGCGGCGGGCCTGCGCGACCGCGTGCAGCCGGTCCTCGGGCAGGTCGGCGATGAACGAGAGCATCCGCGGGTTGGGCGTCAGCGCGAGCAGCTCCTCGATGCCCGCGAGCAGGCTCAGCCGGGCCTCGGCCGCGCCCTCGTCCCCGTACCGGTTCACCAGGTACGAGCGGACCTGCGGCGGCGTGAACTCCTCCAGGCCGAGGACGCGCCGGTGCGGCAGCACGCCGACCTTCTCGCCCAGCGCGGTCAGCACCTGTGCCTGCGACTTGAAGTGCTGGGTGCGGCTCGCCACCACGATCTTCGCCTTGTCCCGGGCGGCCTGCAGCAGCGTGTCGAGGTGGTCGGCGGCCCGGTCGTAGGTCATCCGCGTCACCAGCTCGTCGAACCCGTCGAAGAGCAGGACGATGCGTCCCTGGCGGAGCATGTAGTGGAACGCCTTGAGGTCGATCAGCTCCTCGCCGTGGTTGGCCAGGTGCGCGGCGACCAGGCCGTCCACCGAGTGCGCCTTGTCGAGGGCCCGCAGCTCGATGAGGATCGGGATGACGTGCGGCAGCTCCTCGGGGATGCGGCGGGCCAGCTCGCGCAGCGCGAACGTCTTGCCGCGCCCGAAGTCGCCGAGCAGCAGCAGGAACCGGCCGTGGTCGGCGGCCAGCAGCCGCAGCATCTCGGCGACGACGTCCTCGCGGGCGCCCCCGGCGGGCGCGTCGTCGCCGGCCGGGGTCCCGGAACGGAACCGGTCGAGCTCGCGGTACCGCTGCGGGACGTACAGGGACGGCGGATACAGCCCGTCGCCGGCCAGCCGCCGCGTCTGCGCCGTCACGTACTCCGACAGGTCGAGCAGCCCCTGGAACTCGGTGAGGCTGCGCACCCGGATGCCGCGCCGCAGCGCGTCGTCGCGCAGGGCACGAGGCGGTGCCGGCCCCAGGTACACGAGCTCGGACCCGTGGTCGGCCCCGTCGGCGTGCACGTGCCGGACGAACGCGTCCACGTCCGCCTCGGTCACCTGCCCGACGTGGGCGCCGATGCGGTACTGGCGGACGAACCCGTCCTCCAGGTGGGTCAGCAGCAGGTGCGGCGGGTCGGACCGGCCCTCCTCGCGCGCGGGCGGGACGATCCGGCGGATGGTCGCGCGCTCGAACCGCGTCTCGCACGCCTCCGTCAGCCGGTCGAGGAGCCGCGCCGTGGGATCGGGCACCGGATCGGCGGCGCCGTCGCCGGCCGGACCCAGTTCCGGGGCGGGCGGGGCGGGCGGGGTCTCGGCACGCGGCGGCGGGAACGTTCCCCGGACGTTCGGCCATGACCGTTCGAGCCGCTCCGGGCCGCGGCGGGCGGCGTCCTCGGGAATCCACCGTTCCAGGCCGTCCCGGCGCAGGACGACGATCTGGTGGCGGCCGGGGCCGAGCGCGGGGACGGCCGGGACGCCGCCGCCGAGCTGCGGAATCGCACCGAACTCCGATCCCGTCCCCTGGAAGAACAGGTTGACGTGGCCGCCGAGAAGCGTTTCCACCGTCTCGGGGTCGCGCAGCGCCCCGGGCTCACCGGAGATGGGCGTGTGCTCGATCGCCCCCAGGCGGAGCCAGCCCTCGTCTTCGAAATGGCGCAGCCGCTCGTTGAACCAGGCGGCCTGGGCCTGTCCGACACGTCCGTACCGGTCCTCCTCGCGGTGGGTCTGCGGCAGGGTCGAGTTGAGACCGGCCACCACGACCCGCAGGTCCGGGACGGGGAACAGCGTCCACGGCTGCGCGCTGTCGAAGATCAGCGCGTCGATGCCCTGGTAGAACTCCTTGAACAGGCCCGCGTAATGCCGCCATTTCGGCCAGTACGGCGGCTGCGGCTCGATGTCGTCGGCCTCGCAGCCGGCGAAGTACGCCCGGCACGCGGCGCGGGTGACGTCGTGGGTGCCCGGCACGATGACGACGCGCTGCGCCTCCAGGCCGAGCAGCGCCCGCAGGCTCGTCAGGAACGACAGCGCCTCGGCGAACTCCTTGCGGCTCCCCGAGTGGGTGAGGTTGCCGGTGACGACCAGCAGGTCGGGCCGCGGCACGCCGGAGTCGGCCAGCCGCGTCACATCGCTCCAGATGCGGTCCTGCAGCTCGGTGGCGGTCGTCGGCTCGCCCGGTTCGGCCAGCGTCCGGCCGAACCGGGGCCCCGAGACGTGCAGGACGCTCAGCTCCTCGCGCGCCTCGTGCCCGGTGCCCGCGGCAGGGAACGCGGGCGCGGCCACGGGCGCCCGCCGGACGGGACGCTCCCCGACCGGCTCCTGCGGCCCGTCAGGCGGTTCCAGGCGGCCCGGCAGCACGTCACCGCCGCCCGGCGGCGAGAAGCCGCCGGGGAAGCCGGGGCCGTTGAGGGGCCGGGCGTGACCGGCGAGGGCCTCCCGGATGCGCCGCATCAGCAGCCCGCGCGCCTCGTCCGGATCGTCGATCCCCACCAGGTCCACATAGGTGATCGTGGACAGCAGCCCGTCGATCGGGCAGTCCTCGATCCGGACCGTCACGAGCTTGCGGGCCGGGTCGTCCGGATCGGCCCGCAGCGCCGCCATCCACTCCAGCCGCCCGTACCGGGAGCGCAGGTAGTTGCGCGACAGCACCGCCACCACGGCCTTGGCCTCCGACAGGCCCCGGTCCATGAAGTCGATGAAGTTGGTCCCGGGCACGAAGTCCCACGCCTGCATCATCGTCCGGTGCCCGGCGGCCTCCAGCTGCCAGGCGATCCAGGACGCCCATCGCTCGTCCGCGGGCGAGTAGCTGACGAAGAAGTCGGTCGGACGCTCCTGCCTGGGGTGGCCGCCGGGGGGAGTCATGCCGCCAGTATCGCGCGGCGGCGTGCGGAAAGCAGCGATCCGCGCCGCCCGAAGACCGGGCCGTCCGGGCGGGCGGGCTGTGGGATCATGACGGCCGTGCCGCCCCCGATGAAGACCCTGCGCCGAGCCGCCGGCGCCCTGGGCGTGCTCGACTGGATCCGCATCGGGGTGCTCGCGCTGGGGCTCGTGTTCGTCGCCACGGGCCTGCTGCCCGCCGACACGGCCCGGTCCAGCATCGGGCGGATCGCGCCCCTGCTGCTCTTCCTGTTCAGCGTCATCGTCCTGGCGGAACTCACCAAAGAGGCCGGGGTCTTCGACGCGATCGCGGAGCGGATGGCGCGGGCCGGACGCGGGAACTACGTCGCGCTCTTTCTGCTGTGCGTGGTGTTCGCGTCGCTCACCACCATCTTCCTCAACCTCGACACGACCGCCGTGCTGTTGACGCCGGTCATGCTGGCGCTGGCGGCGCGCGCGCGGATCGTCACCCTGCCGCTGGCCATGACGACGGTGTGGCTGGCCAACACCGCGAGCCTTCTGCTCCCGTTGTCCAATCTGACCAACCTCCTCGCCGCCGACCAGGTGGCTCTGCAGACCCGTGCTTTCGCGGCCCGCATGTGGATGCCGCAATTGGCCGCCCTGGCCGTCACCATGGCGCTGCTGTGGGTGTTCTATTGGCGGCGGCCCATGCGCGGTGAGGACGCCTATGACCCGCCCGACCTCGCGCCCGTGCGCGACCGGGTGCTGTTCTCCGCCACGGGGATCGCGTGCCTGCTGTTCATCGGGGCGATCCTGGCGGGCGTGCACACCGGGATCCAGCTCGGCATCGCCGCGGCCGTCGCCGCCGTCGTGGCCGTCGCCGCCTTCGCCGTGCGCGACCGTTCGGCGCTGCGCCCCGTCCTCATCCCGTGGCAGCTCATGGTGTTCGTCACCGGGCTGTTCCTGGTCGTTCCCACGCTCGAACGGTTCGGGCTGGACGATGTCATGCGCGCCCTCGTCGGCCACGACGGCGACGCGGCGGGGGCGCTCCGGGCGGCGTTCTCCGGGGCGGGCCTGTCGAACGTCCTCAACAACCTTCCCGCCTATGTGGCGGGAGAGTCGGCCGTACCGGCCTCCAACAAGGACCAGCTCCTCTCCCTGCTCATCGGGACCAACGTGGGGCCGGTCATCACGCCGTGGGGCTCGCTCGCCACGCTGCTGTGGTTCGAATGGTGCCGGCGGTGGGACGTCCGCGTCCCGATCCGCAAGTTCGTGCTCACCGGGACCGTCCTGGCGGTGCTGGGCTGCGCAGCCGCCGTCGGTGTTCTTCCGCTGACCCGGTAGGCGCCCCGCAAGGCGGCTTGCAGGACGGCTCACAGGGCGACGTGGAAGCGGCCGTCAGGGCGGGCTATCCGCGTCGTGGTCTCCAGGAGGCGGCCGAGGAGGTCGGGACGCGCGGCCACGAACCCCAGCTCGGACGCCGGGCGGTCGATGCCCATCTCGTACGGGCCGCCGTCCAGGCGGCGTAGTTCCGCGCCCGCCTCGGCGGCGACCAGCGCCCCGGCCGGCAGATCCACGATCTCGGGCAGATAGCCGACGATCCCGTCGATGTCACCGCGCGCCAGCATCGTCCACGCCACCAGCGGCGCCCACAGTTGGAGCATGCGGGCGCACTGCTTCTCCAAGGATGTGCGAAAGGCGAACGCGACGGGATCGTCCGACTTGACCTGGTGCCCCTGCGTCCATGCCAGCACGGGGTTCTCAGCCCGGCCGGGCCGCGGACGGTCAGGCAGCCTCAGCGGTGCCCCGTCCGGCCCCAGGGCGCCCTTCCCGCGCATCGCCGACCACGTCCGTCCCGACACCGGGTCGTGGACGACGCCCAAGACCGGCCGGGTGTGCGCGCACAGCGCCAGCCCCACCGCGTAGACCGGCATGCCGATCGCCACGTTGTTGGTGCCGTCCAGCGGATCGACGAGCCACACCAGCTCCTCGCCTCCGCCGGTGTCCTCGCCGGGCGCGCCGTCGAGGACACCGGACTCCTCCGCGATGATGCGATGCCCCGGATACGCGGCCCGCAGCCGCCCGACGATCAGTTCCTCGGCGGCCGTGTCCAGCGCCGTCACCACGTCCCCGCCCGCGCCCTTCGGGCGGACCTCCAGGGGACCGCCCATGCCCGCGCTCAGCAGGGCGCCCGCCGCCTCGGCGGCGTCCACCGCCACGCCGCGGGCCTGGCAGAGATCGACCGGAAGGGCCGCTGACGGGGTCGTGGGTTTCATCGGGGCCTCTCCAGTCGGGTTCCGGCGGCGGCCTACCGGCGCGCCGAGCATTGGGCGGCGGCGATCCTGCGCACGGAACGACGCAGGGCGCGCACCGTGTCGGCGAAGTCGGAACGAGAACGACGCACGCTATGCGTGGGCGTGCCCAGAGGGCCGAGGGACAGGTCGCCGCCACCCGGTATTTGGCGGCCCAAGGCGATCGTGGCCGCGTCCATGCCGTCCTCTATCAGCGTGCTATGGAACACGCCCGCCGGGAGGGTGTACGACTCCCCGGTCCGGTGCGCGGTGGAACGCCTCGGAGAGCAGCGGACGGCGCGCCCCGTCGCTCTCAGCTCGTCCACGTCCCCCTCGCTGACGACCTCGAACACCTGCCGCGCCGCCCCTCCGGCGGCCTCCCCGGCGGCCTCCTGGACGTCCATCCGCACGTTCCGCACCGTCCCGTACAGGACGAAGCTGAGCAGATCCCAGCTGTGGCAGTGGACCGCGGACGTGGTGGACGGCGCCGGACGCACCTCCGGCGTCCAGAGGTGCAGGCACACGCCGAGACCACCGCTGCGCTCCACCGGGAGGCACAGGAAGCCCAGCGGGTGCCGCACCGCCGGGACCGGCGGCCCGCCGTCCGCCGCGATGCCGTCCAGGATGCCGCGGAGGACGCCCCTCGCCCACGCCGGCAGCGTCCGCGCCGCCGTCCCGGCGCGGATCTCCCCGCGGATCTCCTCGTACTTCACCCCGGCGGCCTCGCCCCTCCGCGCTCCCGGCTCACTCGTACGGGTCCTTCGCCCGCAGCGCCTTACGGATGATCTCGATGACGTCCCGGTCGGTGTAGTCCCGCGCGAGGCCGATGCCGAGCACCTCGAACAGCTTGCGGACCTCCTCGACGGTCGGCTCGTCGTCCAGCGGCGCCAGCCTGGCCTGCTCGACCGGGACGCGGCGCGCCTGGTCCAGGCTGGTCTGCAGCTCCGCGCTCACCCAGCTGTAGTAGAACTTGGCGCTGTCGACGACCAGCGCCTCCCCGCGCGGATCGTCGCGGGTCACCACCACCCGCGACGCCGCCAGGTCGTAGCGCAGCGTCGTCATCGTCCGCGCCAGGCCGATGTCGATGTCGAGCATGGCGAACCGCTGCTTGTGCCAGCACGCCGCCAGGATCGTCGCGTACGCCTCCTTGCGGGTGCGCTCCAGCGTCCACGGCTCACCGGTCGCGTCCGGGCCGTCCGACACCGAACGGCGGTGGCGCGCGTACGCCTCGCACACCTCCACATCGGTGGGGTCGAGGATCTCCAGGCGGAACAGCAGCGTGCGCCGCTCCCTGCGGGCCGCCGCCACGCACTCCGGCAGCGTGCGCGCGCGTATGTACGTCCCCGTCCCGCCCTTGAAGAACCACCGGTCGGTGTCGCGGCGGGCCTCTTCCAGGACCTGCGCCACCTGCGCCCCGCTGATGACACGGACGACCGTGGTCTCGTCCAGCGTGTGCTTGGTGTCGGCCAGGACGTTCTCGAACCCCTCGATGTGGGCCAGCCTGCCGCTCAGGTCGTCGAGCGTCGCCGAGGACGCCCGGAGCGTGTCGCGGACCTCCGCCTCGACCGGGATGCGGCGCCCGCGGTCCCGCAGCACCGACGTCGCCAGCAGGCCGATCACCGCGAGGATCCCGCTGTTGGTGATGTCGGCCTCGTGCGGCAGGTTCACCCCGAGACCCAGCACCGCCACGACGATCGCCAGCACCAGCGCGATCACTGCGTCGGCGTTCTTCCCGAACCAGTTGGCGAAGCGGGTCATCTTCTGCGGTCATCCCGTCCTAGTCGGCGCCGCGGGCGTCCAGGGGGGCCAAGGGACCCGGAGGACCCACGGGATCCGCCTCGGACGGCACGGTCGGCGCCGTCATCGTAACCACAGCGCATGGACCGCGGAAAAGCCCCGCGGGTGAGGGCTTTGGTCCCTTGCGCGACCGGGTTCGGCCCCCATGCGCTATAGGCTCATCGCATGTACGTGCGGGGCTGGTGGACGGGGGCATGGCCCACCCGGCGTTCGCGCGCGCTCGACGTCTTCCTGGCGGTGTCCCTGGCCGCCGGCGACGGCGTGTTCCTGTGGTTCGCCGACCAGAAGTTCTGGCTGCCGCCGCCCGTCGTGTCGGCGTGCAGCGTCGTCCTCGGCCTGGCGCTCGTCGTGCGGCGCTCCCACCCCGTGGGGCTCGCCCTGTTCCTGCTCGTGTTCGGGACGATCACCGGCGCGGGCGTGTTCGCCGTCCTGGTCGTGCTGTACTCGCTCGCCGCCTACACCGCGTCCCGCTGGACGGTCCTGACGATCGCCGCCGTCACCTACATCGCCGCGCTGGCCTTCCCGTCCCCGACGGCGACGGCGGACAACTTCGCCGTGCAGGCCATCTTCGGCATCGCGTTCATCGCGGTTCCCGTCCTGCTGGGCCTCTACATGGGGGCGCGCAAGCAGCTCCTCGCCTCGCTCCAGGAACGCGCGGCGAGGCTCGAACGTGAACAGCACCTCCTCGCAGAGCGCGCGCGGGGCGAGGAACGCACCCGCATCGCGCGGGAGATGCACGACGTGGTCGCCAACCGGATCAGCGTCATGGTCGTGCACGCGGGCGCGCTCAAGGCGATCGCCGCCCGCGACCCCGAGCGGGCCGCCGAGACCGCCACCATCATCGGGGACATGGGGCGGCAGGCCCTGGAGGAGCTCCGCCACGTCATCGGGGTCCTGCGCCAGGGCGAGGAGGCCCTTCCCCAGGAGGCGGTGACACTCGCCCACGTCCGCGAGCTCGTCGGCCAGTCCGGCGCCGCCGGCCTCCGCGTCGACCTGGCGGTCCGCGGCGAGGAGCGCCCGATGCCGATCGCCGTGGGACGGACGGTGTACCGCCTCGTCCAGGAGGCCCTCACCAACGTCCACAAGCACGCCGGGGCCGCCGACACCCGCGTCGGCCTCGGCCTGCTGCCCGAGGCGATCGAAGTGGAGATCGTCAACGACCCGCCCACCGCACGGCCCGAGCACCGGCTGCCGAGCGGCGGGAACGGCCTGGTCGGGCTGCGCGAGCGCGTCACCGCCCTCGGCGGCAGCTTCGAGGCCGGGCCCCGCGGAGGCGGCTACGCCGTCCGGGCGAGGCTGCCGCTGCCCGCGTCCTGACGGCGCGGACGCGGAATGTCGGGGCCCCTGAATACAGTGGTGGAAAGCAGGGGAGTACGCCGGACCAGGCCGGACCAGGGGAGTGCCGATGCGCCCAGTCACCGATCTGCGGCGCCGCGTGGCGCCGTTCGAGGTCGTCACCGAGATGACGCCGTCGGGCGACCAGCCGCAGGCGATCGCCGAGCTGACCGCCCGGATCGAGGCCGGCGACAAGGACGCGGTGCTGCTCGGCGCCACCGGCACCGGCAAGACCGCCACGATCGCGTGGCTGGTGGAGAAGCTGCAGCGGCCGGTCCTGGTCATGCAGCCGAACAAGACGCTCGCCGCCCAGTTCGCCAACGAGCTGCGCGAGATGCTGCCGCACAACGCCGTCGAGTACTTCGTGTCGTACTACGACTACTACCAGCCCGAGGCGTACATCCCGCAGACCGACACCTACATCGAGAAGGACTCCTCGATCAACGACGAGGTCGACCGGCTGCGGCACTCGGCGACCAACTCGCTGCTCACCCGCCGCGACACCATCGTCGTCGCGTCGGTGTCCTGCATCTACGGCCTCGGCACCCCGCAGGAGTACGTCGACCGCATGCTCCGGCTGCACACCGGCCAGGAGATCGACCGCGACGACCTGCTCCGCCGGCTCGTCGGCATGCAGTACACGCGCAACGACCTCGCCTTCACCCGCGGGACGTTCCGGGTCCGCGGCGACACCATCGAGATCATCCCGCAGTACGAGGAGCTCGCCGTCCGCATCGAGATGTTCGGCGACGAGATCGAGAAGCTCGCGACCCTGCACCCCCTCACCGGCGAGCTGATCACCGAGGACGACGAGCTGTACGTCTTCCCCGCCTCCCACTACGTCGCCGGCCCCGAGCGCATGGAGCGGGCCATCCGCGACATCGAGGCCGAGCTGGAGGAGACCCTCGCCGTGATGGAGCGGCGGGGCAAGATGCTGGAGGCGCAGCGGCTGCGCATGCGCACCACCTACGACATCGAGATGATGCGCCAGGTCGGCGCCTGCTCCGGCATCGAGAACTACTCCCGGCACATCGACGGCCGCGGCCCCGGTACCGCCCCCAACACCCTCCTCGACTACTTCCCGGAGGACTTCCTCCTCGTCATCGACGAGTCGCACCAGACCGTCCCGCAGATCGGCGCCATGTACGAGGGCGACGCGTCCCGCAAGCGGATGCTGGTCGAGCACGGGTTCCGGCTGCCGTCCGCGATGGACAACCGCCCCCTGAAGTGGGAGGAGTTCCTCGACCGCATCGGCCAGACCGTGTACCTGTCGGCGACGCCCGGCCCGTACGAGATGAACCGCGTCAAGGGCGACGTCGTCGAGCAGGTCATCCGCCCGACCGGCCTCATCGACCCCGAGATCGTCGTCAAGCCCACCAAGGGCCAGATCGACGACCTCATCCACGAGATCCGCGAGCGCACCGAGCGCGACGAGCGCGTCCTCGTCACCACCCTCACCAAGAAGATGGCCGAGGACCTCACCGACTACCTCCTCGAACTCGGCATCCAGGTCCGCTACCTGCACAGCGAGGTCGACACCCTGCGCCGGATCGAGCTGCTCCGCGAGCTGCGCTCCGGGGAGTTCGACGTCCTGGTCGGCATCAACCTGCTCCGCGAGGGCCTCGACCTGCCCGAGGTCTCCCTCGTCGCGATCCTGGACGCCGACAAGGAGGGCTTCCTGCGCTCCGAGACGTCCCTCATCCAGACGATCGGCCGCGCGGCCCGCAACGTCTCCGGCCAGGTCCACATGTACGCCGACACGGTCACCCCGTCGATGGAGCGCGCGATCGACGAGACCAGCCGGCGCCGCGCCAAGCAGCAGGCCTACAACGCCGAGCACGGCATCGAGCCGCGGGCCCTGCGCAAGCGCATCGCCGACATCCTCGACTCCCTCGCCCGCGAGGACGCCGACACCGAGACCCTCATCGGCGGCGCCGGGCGGCAGCAGTCCCGCGGCAAGGCCCCCGTCCCCGGCCTGGCGTCCAAGGCGGCCTCGCGCTCGGGGGAGGTCGGCCGCCACGCCGCCGACCTCGTCGGCGAACGGCCCCGCGAGGAGCTGGAGGCCCTCATCGAGCAGATGACCGACCAGATGCACCAGGCCGCCACCGACCTGCAGTTCGAGCTCGCCGCCCGCCTCCGCGACGAGATCAAGGAACTCAAACGCGAACTCCGCGACATGAAGGAGGCCGGTGTCAGGTGACCGCCGGGGCGCGCGTGCGGAAGGCGGCGTTCTCCCCGTGCCCGCGTCGGGCGATCGGCGCCGTCAGGTGAAGGAGAGCGCGACGCGGTCCTCCACGGGCCGGTAGCCGAGCCCCTGGTAGATGCCGTTGCTCGTCGGGTCGGCGAGGTCGGTGAACAGCACGACGTGTGCGGCGCCCGCGTCCAGCGCACCCGCGGTCACCGCGGCGGTGACCGCCGCTCCGTAGCCCCGGCGCCGGTGCGCGGCGGGGGTGTACACGGGCGCGACCCGCGCCATGCCGGCGACGACCGGCGTCCGCCCCGCCATCGACACCGGACGGCCGCCGGCCTCCCACAGTGTGAGCCCGCCCTCCGCGAGCCTGCCGTCGACCAGTTCGGTGTTCACGGGCCGGGACTGGCCGGCGTCGCGGTAGAAGGTCGCGAACCATTCCAGCACCAGCTCGCGGTCGCCGCCGCCGGCCGTGCGCGCGGCGCCCTCCGGCGGCGGATCGGGGACGTCCAGCCTGTCGAGCCGGTAGAGCCGCTGCCGCATCCTGACGCCGCTCGCGGCCCCGGTCCTGCTCGTCCACGCCTCGGCGAACGCCCCGGCCGCCGCCCGTGCCCCGTTGACCTCCGGCACCTTCGCGTCCCGCCCGGCCAGCGCGTCCGCCAGTTCCGCGGCCGCCGCCTGCGGCATCGCGCTCAGCAGCAGCGGATGTGCGCCGGTCCACATGCACACGCCCGCCACACGCCCCGCCGCCGTCCACCATCCGAGCAGCGTTTCCCCGTAGAGGCCGGGGCCCTGCGTTCGCATGGCCTCGGCCACGGTCAGCGCCACGGTGTTCGCGACGGGATCACCGCGCAGGAAACCGCTCGCCCGCGTGAGGAACTCCTCAAGATCATCGGTCAGCGTCCATCCCATACCCGAGCATGCGCACACCCCTGCCCGCCTCGCACCCCGTTTTCCGGCGGCGGCCATGCCCGGCACCCTCGCCCGCGGCCCGGACATTAATGGGAGGACGCGGCCCGGGGCGCGGCCTACGATCGCGGGATGGGGCATGAGGTTCGGCCGGCGCGGCCCGAGGATCTCCCGGGGCTGGCGGAGATCGAGAACTCGGGCGACCCGATGTTCGAGGAGATCGGGATCGTGTTCCCGCCCGGTCCGACCGTGATCGAGCAGGTGATCGGCAAGGGCGCCGGGATCGTGGTCGCCGGTGACCCGCCGGTCGGGTTCGCGGCGACCCGGCAGGTCGATGGCGCCGCGCACCTGGAGCAGATCTCGGTGCGCGGCGACCTGACCGGGCGGGGGATCGGCGTCCGGCTGCTGGAGGAGGTCGTGGCGCGGGCGGCGGCGGCCGGATCGCCCGGTGTCAGCCTGCTGACGTTCCGGGACGTCCCGTGGAACGGCCCCTGGTACGCGCGGCACGGGTTCGCGGAGCTGCCCGAGGACCGGTGGGGGCCGGGCCTCAGGTCCTACTGGGACGCCGAGGTCGAGGCCGGGCTGCACGAGCTGGGTCCGCGGGTCGTCATGTGGGCGCCGGCCGGGGAGCGGTAGCCTCGGCACCGGCGCCCCGGTGCCGATCATCCGCGGCATCCGGCTGATGATCTACAATGTAAAGGCGGGAACCGGGAGCGGCTCGTGGACGTCTGCCCCAGGGACGTACAAGGAGGACGATGACCAGCCCGGTGGCATGGATGCGGGCCCGTCTCGGCGAACGAAGGGCCGCGCTCGTCCTGCTGGTGGTGCTGCTGGCACTGGCCGTCGTCCCGCTGGCGGCGATGCCCGCGGTCCGCTGCGAGGTCTTCGGCGGCGGCTGCCCCAGGCCCGCACCGGAGAAGCGCACCGACCCGGTCGCGGTCCGCAGGGGACCCACGCCGCTCGAAGTGGCCACGCGGGGTTCGTATGTCGCGCTGGGGGACTCGTACTCGGCGGGCGTCGGCGCGGAGGCGACGGTGGCCGACCAGAACCCGCTCGACCGCTGCCATCGGACGTCCAAGGCGTACTACCACGAGGTCTCCCAGGCGTTTCGTTTCGCCAGGGGCACGTCGTTCTGGGCGTGTTCCGGCGCGACGACCGACGACGTCCTGGACGGGCGGGGCGGTGAGCCCCCGCAGATCGGGCGGATCGGACGCGACACCAGCCTGATCACCATCAGCATCGGCGGCAACGACGTCGGGTTCTCCAAGGTGCTCGCCGGATGCGTCGTCAAGCTGCCGTGGGGCAGGGGCTGCACCTCGCAGGGCGAGGAGATCGCCGGCAAGATGTCCGAACTGCGGCAGGATCTTCCGGCCCTGCTCGCGAAGATCACCGCGCGGGCCCCCTACGCGCGGGTGATCGTGATGGGGTACCCGAAGGCGTTCTCCGAGGTCAGCGGCGTGGACGGGGACAACATCACGGTGTCGGACCAGCGTTGGCTGAATGCGCGCGCCTACGATCTGGGGCGGCTGATCCGCCAGTCCGTCATCGAGGCGGACGCGCGCAAGGCCGCGACGCACGGCCGCGGCAGCGTCGAGTTCGTCGACGCCTACAGTGCGTTCGCCGGCCACGAGGTCGGCAGCCCGAACGCGTACATGAACGGCCTGACACTGAACCTGTCGGCGCTGGAGGCCGAGCCGCGCAGCTACCACCCGACGATCGCCGGGCAGCACGCCCTGGCCCAGTTGTTCACCGAGCAGATCAAGAAGGGACCGGGCCGCCCGCTGTCCTAGCGCGGGACGGCGCGTTCCACCGCGATCGCCACAAGGTCCTGTACCTCCTCGTCGGAGAACACTCCCGGGAGGGTGAGGTGCTCGACGATCAGCCAGTTGAGGGCGAGGTAGAGCAGCCGGACGGAGGTGGCGTCGCCGGGCAGGCCGCTGTCCAGGTGGTAGGCGATGTTGGCGTCGATGTCCGCCCGCACCCGCTCGGTCAGCACGGCGCGCAGTTCCGGGCGCCGGGTCGCCTCCAGGCGCAGTTCCAGCAGTGCCAGGTAGCCGGTGCGGAAGCCGGAGATACGTCCGATCACGTCGCGGAGGAGTTCGGTGACCTTGGCGATGTCGCGGGGCCCCTCCAGGGTCCCGGCCACGGTGGACGCGTCGGGCTGCAGGCGCTCGTAGATCCGGCCGCCCGCCTGGGTGAGCAGGTCGTCCCGGTTGGCGAAGTAGTTGGACGCGGTGCCGGCCGGGACGCTCGCCTCGGCGTCCACCGCCCGGAACGTCAGCCCGCGCGCCCCCTCCCTGGCCAGGACCTCGATGGCGGCGTCGACCAGTGCCGCCCGCCGTTCGGTGTTCCGCCGCATGTTGACACCACTCCAATTGTAGTACTACGTTCTAGCCACTACAAGCAGAGTACTACGTATGGAGTTCATTTATGCGAAAGCTCGTCTACTACGTCGGCGTCAGCATCGACGGCTACATCGCGGGGCCGGGCGGCGAGTTCGACTTCTACCCGCTCGGGGACGACATGGCGGCCTGGATCAACGAGCGCTACCCGGAGACGATCCCCACGCACGTCCGTCCGCATTTCGGCCTTGAGGGAGCGCCGAACAAGCGGTTCGACACGCTGGTGATGGGGCTCGGCACCTACCGGCCGGCCCTCGACATCAACGTGACCAGCCCGTACGCGCACCTTCGGCAGTACGTCGTCTCCACCACGCTCGACGAGATCGCCGACCCCGGCGTGGAACTGGTCAGAGAGCCGCTCGACGTCGTCCGCGAACTCAAGGCCGAGGACGGTGACATGGACATCTGGCTCGCCGGTGGCGGCAGGCTCGCCGGTGCCCTCCTCCCCGAGATCGACGAACTGATCGTCAAGTCGTATCCGGTGGTGGCCGGGGACGGCATCTCCGCCTTCTCCGGCGGGTTCCGACCGACCCGGTTCGCGCCGGCCGAGCGGAAGCCGTTCGGCAACGGCGCCCAGGTCACCTGGTTCACCCGCGTTCCGTAGTGTGGAAACCAGGGGGTCCGTGGAGGGGAGGAGCCGATGGCCGTCACGATGGCGCTCGCCGGGGACACCATGCTGGGACGCGGCGTGGCGGACGAGATCGCGGTGTCCGGTCCGCACGGCCTGTTCTCGGAGGGGGTGCGCGAGGTCTTCGCGGAGGCCGACCTCGTGCTGCTGAACCTGGAATGCTGCATCTCCGAGCGCGGACGGCCCTGGGGCGCCCCGGGCAAGCCCTTCCATTTCCGGGCGCCGCCGGCCGCCGCCGAAGCCCTCACCGACCTCGGTGTCGACTGCGTGACGCTCGCCAACAACCACGCCCTGGACTTCGGGCCCGACGCGCTGGCGGACACACTCGCCATTCTGCGGCGGGCCGGCGTCCGGACGGTCGGGGCCGGTGCCGATCTGGAGGAGGCGCGGGAGCCCGTCGTCCTGGAAGCCCGGGACACCCGGATCGCGGTCGTGGGCATCACCGATCATCCGGCCGATTTCGCCGCCGGGCCCGATCGTCCCGGTGTCGCGCACGTCGATCTGTGGGGCGGCGTCCCCGATGACCTGGTGAGGCGGATCCGCCGGCTTCGGGACGAGGCCGATGCGGTACTGGTGATGCCGCACTGGGGGCCGAACATGACCGATGAGCCGCTGGGTTACGTCCGGCGTGCGGCCGAGGCGCTGGTGGACGCCGGCGCGTCGCTCATCGCAGGGAGTTCGGCGCACGTGTTCCACGGTGTTTCCTGGCCGGTCATGTTCGACATGGGGGATTTCATCGACGATTACGTCGTTGACCGGCAGCTCCGCAACGACCTGGGCCTGGTGTTCCTGGTCACCGTGGACGGCGGTGGCCCGTCCCGGATCGAGGCGGTGCCGGTCCGGCTCGACCTCGCGCACACCCGGCTGGCCGAGGGCGCCGACCGCGCCTGGATCGTCGACCGCTTCACCGCGGCCTGTGCCGCCTTCGGGACGGAGGTCACCGTCCGGGGCGACCGGCTCGTCCTTGAGTCAAGGTCCGGCGCGCCATAGCGGATCGCCGAGGGGTGGGTACTCGTCCGCCAGCGCGTCGGCCGATCTCGCGCCGGAGCCGTTCCGGCAGCGTCCCTCACCGCGACCGCAATGTTACCGAATGCACTCAATTGGTAGCTAAGCGCAATGGCAGGTCCGGTCCATCCCGCACGCGGTGTTTCCTATCCCGTCACCGCGCTGTTCATGGTGGGCGTCTTCCTGCTCGGCGCGGCGTTCATCGCCTCCTACGTGGGCGGACTCCACGCACCGCATCCCCACCGGGTGCCGGTGGCGGTGGCCGGCCCGGCGGACGCCACCGCACGGGTCGATGCCGCACTGCGCCGCGAGGGCGACGCGTTCGACCTGCGCACCTACCCGACCACCGCGTCCGCACGCCAGGCGATCCAGCACCGGGACGTGTACGGCGCCTACCTGCCCCAGCAGGGCCGGCTGCTCATCACCTCCGCCTTCGGCCCGACCACCAGCGGCCTCCTGCGCAGCGCCTTCGCCCCGGTGGCCGCCGCCGACGGCCTGCGCCTGTCCGTGCAGGACGTGGTGCCGGCCGACCCCGGCGACCCGGAGGGACTCGTCCCGTTCTACCTGGTGATCGGATGGATCGTGAGCGCCTACCTGGTCGCCGCGATCGTCGGCCTCTACCGCGGCATGGCGGCCATCACGCTCCGCGACGCCCTCGTCCGCCTTGCCGCCTTCGCGGTGTACTCGGCGGTGGCCGGCGCGATGGGCACCCTCATCGTGGAAACCGGCTACGGCTACCTGCCCGACAGCCCGTGGCCGCTCACCGGCGTCGGCGCCCTGTGCGTCTTCGCCGTGGCGGCGGCGACCGCCGCGGCCGAGAGCCTGCTCGGGATCATCGGGACGGCGTTGACGATCCTGGTGTTCGTGGTGCTCGGCAACCCCTCGGCGGGCGGCCCGTGGCCGCTGCCGCTCCTGCCGGCGTTCTGGCGGACGGCCGGCCCCTGGCTGCCCAACTGGGCCGGCACGGAAGCCGTACGGAACGCCGTCTACTTCGACGGCCACGCCTTGACGCGCCCCCTGCTCGTCCTCGCCGCCTACGCCGCCGCCGGAATCGTGCTCTTCCTCCTCCTGGCCGGACGCACGAACCCGGTGATGCGCTTCCCCGCCCACTCCACCGCCTGACCGGCATGTGCGAAGCCGGACCGAGAACACGGCTGTGGACAGCCCTGACGCTCCTGCAGGACCGTTTCCGCGACCTTGCATTATGTGTGCCGCGTCCTCATGGGCCGGTACCAGAAGTTGCTCAACTGGAGCATCGTGGAAAACCCCTACAAAAAAAGGGGGGGTGACCCGTAACTCTTCGGTTCTCCTGACAAGACCTTTGCTCAAGATCACTGCTGTTGTTATGGTCTCCATGCTTTCCGGAAATTCCGACCATCCGGTGAACCAATCGAGGTGCCGGAGGTGACGGAAACAGCGGGTGGACCCTGAGAGACGCCGAACGCGGCGGCCGAAAGGCCGCCGCGCTGGGCATACATGCACTCCCAGAGTACTCCCTGTCCGGTGGGCAATGCCATGTCCGCATCACGGAGAGGGTCTCCATGCGAAAGACACTGAAGGGCGGCCTGGTCATGGCCGCCACGGCCGGCGTCATCATCCTCGGCGGGGCCGGTGCCGCCATGGCCGAGGGGAACGCCGCACCTGCCCCCGACCCGACCGCCACCGAGGGCTCGGTCACCTTGGACCCGGGCACCGGTGACGTGACCGCCCAGGGCACCAAGAACGTCGGCGGCGGCACGTGGAACTACGGCTCCAACCGGGTTCAGGATTACGGCTGGTCGGACTACTACCACCCCACGAACTGCCACGGCTCGTCCGCGAGGTCGGGCAGGCACTACGCCGCGGATCACGGCGTCGCGGCGAAGCGGTGGTCCGAGGCCACGGTCACGAAGGACGGCACGGTCAAGGTGTACTGGACGAACAAGTGCTGATCCTCGGTGAGGCCGCCTACGGCCGATCTGTCTGAGTGAGCGCGCCGCAGGGGTGACGGGGTGACAGAAGTCATCGCGTCACCCCTGTGTGCCAGTGAACGACCTTGGATTGCGAGGGAATGCTCCCATGCGTCACCCCGGTTTGAAGATCGTCCATGCCGTCATGCTCGCCGTCTCGGTGCTGCTCGCGTTCTTCGTATTGCAGGATCTCGACGAGGAGCCCGCAACGGGCGAGGCGGCCTCGATCTGGATTCTGGATAATCGTGATGCCGTGAGTGGTGCACAGACCGCACGGATGGTGGACTCCTTCGCGCGTGGGCATCGGGTGTCGGTCGTGCGGGAGGTCCAGGACTTCCGGGAACCCGATCGCCTCCTGCATCTTTACATCGCCTCAGGCGACGCCGGATCGGCTCCGGAGTCATGGGCGCGGCGGGGGGTCTCCTCCTTCGGGCACGGCATCCGTACCGAAACCCATCCGTTGAAGGAGAGCGGCTTTCTCGACCCCAGGGGCATGTACAAGGTGTACGGCTCTCGTCGCGCCATCGAGGAACTACGCGCCGAGTTCGCCGGGATCGGCCTCGTCGGGGAGTTGGTCGAGCCTGTCGGGTTCGGCGAGCGTCTCGTGCGTTACGCGCATTCTTCGCTGGGATCGGCCTATTACGTCGTCGCGCTGACCGTGGTGCTGACCGTGGGCGCGAGCGTGCTGCTGAGCGCCAAGGGCTACGGAGTGCTGCGGCTTCAGGGCATGTCGTTCCCGGCGATTCTCCGGCTGGATCTGCGCCGGTCGGCGCCCTTCTGGCTCATCGCCGTCGCGGTGGTCACGACGATCACACTGGTCTTTCTCGGCATGTACAACGGCTTCGCTCACGTCGGGCTGTTCGCCATGGTCGCGGGCGGTTTGGCGGGAGTGCTGTGCCTGCTCTCCCTCATCACCCATCTGGGCGCGTTGGCCTTGGTGACCCGTACCGGTGTGCTGCGGGGGCTGAAAGGGGAGGTGACGGCCAGGCCGGCGATGGGGAGCGTCTATCTGCTGCGGGTCATCGCCGCGCTTCTGGTCCTCATTATCGGCGGTGCCGCCCTGGCGTCCGCACGGGATTTCGCGCAGCGGCAGGCGAGTCAGCAGCGCTTCGCCGCGCTGGGAGAGGCCAATTACATCAGGCTTCCCGGCAGCCGGACGGAGAATGCCTCCGAGGAGGCGGCGGCGCGGGTCGGCCGGTGGTTACGGCGGGTCGATGAGCGGGGGCAGGTCATCGCGATCTACCGGTGGTACCTGAACGATTTCAGCTCCGCGAAGCAAAGACTTCCCGAAGGTGAACTGCTGTTCGTCAACGACACCTTTCTCGCCGAGCAGCCGATCCTGGACCCGTCAGGGAGGCGATACGGCCCGGATCCTCGGGGGCGGTTGCGGGTCATCATCCCGGAGCGCCTGCGTGAATACGCCCAGACCATCATCGACAACGTTCCGGCGGGAGTTCACCCCGCAGACGGCGGGAAGCTGGTGCGCAGGGCCGGTGTGGACCAGGTGTGGGCGAAAGACGGCCAGACGGTCTTCACCTTCGGCTCCGAGAGCGAAGGGCTGGACGAACCCCTGCTACACGATCCCGTTCTCGTTGTCATTCCCAACGGATCGTCCCTCACCTCGGGCGCCGACTATACGGCGATGGCGACCCATAACGGGATCATCTTCAAGAACCCTCAGGATCTTCTGTCCGCCCTCGGACGGGACATCCCGAGAGAAGACATCGCGGACATGAATCCGGTCGGTCAGAACGCCGCTGGGGAATACGCCGAATCTGCGCGCGAGTTACGGGTCAGCGGGTTGAGTCTGACTGCGGCCCTAGTTGTGCTGTTCACCACCGGGCTGGGGGTGTGCATGATCTACGCCCGCAAGAACGCCCAGGCCATCTTCGCCAAGCACATCAACGGCTGGTCGTTCTGGACGAACCATCGCCGCCTGTTCGCCCTGGACGCCCTCGTCGCCTGCGGGCTGCTGGGCTGGGTCGGCTGGGGGATCTGGACCAGGGTCAAAGCGCTCGACCGATTCACCGCCAGGGGCGTTCCGGCGCCGCCAAGCCTGCCCCCGGCCGACTGGTGGGAACTGGCGCCCGCCGCGGGGGTGGCCGCACTGGCGACGATCCTGCTGACGGCCGGGCTCGCCTTCGCCCACCGCCGCATCGTGACCGAACACGCCGCCGATGTCTGAGCACACCGGGAGCCCGCCCATGATCACCGTTAAGAACCTGTCCAAGTCCTTCGGCCGCCGTACGCTGTGGTCCGACCTCGCTCTCACGGCCAAGGCGGGCGAGATGCTCGCCGTGACCGGCCCCAGCGGATCAGGCAAGTCGACCCTGCTCAACTGTATCGGCCTGCTGGAGTCGCCGACCAGCGGACAGATCCTCTACGAGGGCACCGACACGACGCGGTTCGGCAGGCGGGCCGCGCGTCGCTTCCGCCGTGACGTCCTGGGCTATCTGTTCCAGAACTACGCGCTGATCGAGAACGCCACCGTCGCCGAAAACCTCGACATCGCGTCCCCCAACCGACGCGACCGCCATGCGCGCCACCTCGACGCGCTCGACCGCGTGGGTCTGGTCGGACGGGAGAAGGAGAAGGTCCACCATCTCAGCGGCGGCGAACAGCAGCGCGTCGCCCTCGCCCGCCTCCTGGTCAAGCAGCCCTCCCTGATCCTGGCGGACGAGCCGACGGGGGCCCTCGACAGCGCCAACGCCGCCATGGTCATCGACACGCTGCGGCAGCTGAGCGACACCGGCTGCACCGTGATCATCGCCACCCACAGTGACTATATCCAAGGCAGATGTGACACCACCTTTGAGATCACCTCTGCAGAGGCCGACCTGGTGGACCGCACGCCGGTGGTGGTCAAGCGTCCCGGGTCCTGAAGGCGGGACGGAAGGCGGAGTGGACGCGGTTTCCCGGGCCGTCGCTTCGGTGACCTCAGCGGGGGCAGGGGCGCAGTCCGGGGGCGGCGTCGCCGCCGTTCAGGCAGCCGCAGATCGGGGTGCGGGTCTTCAGCGTGACCTTGATCAGGGTGAGGCCGCGGTTGTCCGGTGCTTTGGGCGGGCCGTCGTCCTTGTGCGGGTCGTTGTCCTCGTGTGGGTCCCGGTGGAAGTCGATCTCGCCGGTGGCCGCCTCGCGGACGTGCAGGTGACGCAGTGCCAGCAGTACGGTGCCGGACGTCACGGAGCGGCTGCCGGTGACCCGGGGCGGTCCGGTGTCGGTGAGGCCGAGGCCCTTGAAGACGTCCTGCGCGGCCTGGCTCAGGGCGACGGTGGCGTCGTAGGTGAGGGCCATCTGGCCGTCCACCAGAAGCGGTTCGTTGGGCCGGACGTGCGGCGCGCCGATGCCGAGGAGGTTGCGGGCGAGGAGGAAGAAACCGTTGGTCTGGTCGGCGTTGCCCGCGACCAGGAACGGCAGGTGGACGAAGGCGGTGTGGTAGATGACCGTGTTGTCGGGGATCGGCACCTCGTGCGGTCTGGTGCCGAACCGGGTCTTGGTCACGTCGTCGCCGGCGAGGAGGACGAGGCGGTGCCGGGTGCAGCCGCCCTGGACGAGGCCGTTCATCAGTCCGGGGAGGTCTTCGGAGCGTCCGGCGAAGTAGACGAGGGGCGCGGGGGCCTTCTCGCAGACCTTCTTGACCCCGCCGGCGATGTCGTCGGTGCCGGTGTAGTTGACCGGGTCGACGGCGCGGGGCTTGAGCGCGCGGGTGACGTCGTCGGCGATCTCGCTGCTGTAGGCGTCCCGGGACGGGCCGGGTTTGCGGTGGACGAGCATCAGGCGGGAGATCGGCCGGCCCTTCAGTTCGATGCGGACGGCGGCGCGGGTCGCGGCGGCCTCCTGGTAGTTGGTGGACGCGGGACCGTAGTAGTGGGGCAGGGCCGGGAGCTGGTCGGAGGAGTTGACGGTGTCGATGATCGGCAGCCCGGCGGCGATCAGCCGTTCGATCGCCGCCCGGGAATGCTCGGTGTTGCGGCCGAAACCGACGACGCCGATGAGGCTGGGGGCGCGGCGGGCGAGGTCGAGGATGCGGTCGGCGGTCTCGGCGGAGAAGGCCATGTTCTGCCCGGTGTTGGCGGGCAGCAGGCGCAGCTTGAGGGAGTTGTTGACCTCGCCGGGGTGCTTGGAGCGGTTGTTGCGCATCTGGGCGAGGTAGGCGCCGGCGAGTTCCCGGATGCTGCTCACCGTGAGATCGCTCTGCCCCGGGCTGGCGGTGAACACGCCCGCGTAGACGACGGTGACGTACGGCTTGGGCGAGTCGATGACGGCCTTGTTCTCGTCCTCGATGCGGCGCTGCAGGTCGGCGAGGGTGAGACGGGCGCCGGTGTTGCCGGGGGAGGAACCGCCGCTTCCTCCCTTCATGCACAGGAGAACCGTTAGGGTGCAAGGCATGGCGCGGCAGGTGAAGCGGGCGTTTCGGTACCGTTTCTATCCCACTCCCGGACAGGCGGCGGAACTCGCCCGCACGTTCGGCTGTGTGCGGCTGGTGTACAACCGGGCGTTGGAGGAACGCACCCGCGCCTGGTACGCCGAGCGGCGGCGGGTCTCCTATGTGGAGACCTCCGCGATGCTCACCGGGTGGAAGAAGACCGAAGAGCTGGCGTTTTGGGCGAGGTGTCCAGCGTGCCGCTGCAGCAGGCGCTGCGGCACCTGCAGACCGCGTTCACCGGCTTCTTCGCCGGGCGCGCCAGGTACCCGCGGTTCAAGTCGCGCAAGAAGTCGCGTGCCTCGGCGGAGTACACCCGCTCGGCGTTCCGCTGGCAGGACGGGTGCCTGACGCTGGCCAAGATGTCCGAGCCGCTGGCGATCGTGTGGTCGCGGCCCCTGCCGCAGGGGGCGGTGCCGTCCACGGTGACCGTCAGCCGGGACGCGGCCGGGCGCTGGTTCGTCTCGATCCTGTGCACCGACACCATCGCCCTGCTGGAGCCGGTGGAGCGGGCGGTGGGGGTGGACGCGGGAATCACCTCACTGGTCGCCCTGTCCACCGGGGAGAAGGTCGCCAACCCCAGGCACGAGCGCCGCGACCGCGAACGCCTGGCCAGAGCGCAGAAGGACCTGTCCCGCAAGGCCAAGGGCTCGGCGAACCGGGACAAGGCCAAGATGCGGGTGGCGCGGATCCATGCCCGGATCGCCGACCGGCGCCGGGACTTCCTGCACAAGCTGACCACTCGGCTCGTCCGTGAGAACCAAACGGTCGTGATCGAGGACCTGAACGTGCGCACCATGGTCAAGAATCACTCGCTGGCGCGTGCGATCTCAGACGCGGCGTGGCACCAGTTGCGGTCGATGCTGGAGTACAGGGCCGGCTGGTACGGCCGTGAACTCATCGTGGTCGACCGGTGGTTCCCCTCCACCAAGACGTGCGCAAAATGCGGAACCATCACCGACACGTTGCCCCTTGAGGTGAGGGAATGGGAGTGCGGCGGGTGCGGCGTCCGGCATGACCGGGACGTCAACGCCGTGAAGAACGTTCTGGCCGCCGGGCCGGCGGTATCGGCCTGTGGAGCCGACGTAAGACCCAAACGGCGCAGGCCCGGCGGGCGGACGGCGACGAAGCGGGAAACCCGATCGGCGACGGTCGGAATCCCCTGCCCCTAGGCAGGCGGAGGATGTCAACCAGTCGAACAGCGCGAGATCGCGCTCGGAGTCGGCGGGTCGGGGGTTGCCCACGGCTGGTCCTTCCCTGTCCAGGGACGGATCTCGGCTCTCGCTGCGAAAGCGTAAGGCCGTGGCGGCGGGGTGCCACGCCGTGGCAGGAGGGGCGCCCCCGTCGCGGCGTCCGGTTCCGGCCGTTCAGCTCTCGCCGGTGATGGTGTTGAGGCGCTCCACGGCGCCGGCGAAGTCGTCGACCATGTCGTAGACGACCTGGCGGGCGGGTTTGACGGTGTTCATGAGTCCGACGCACTGGCCGACGAAGTAGTTGGCGAGGGCGCGGGCGCCGGGGTTGCCGGACTCGGCCACCTTGGTGATCTGCCGCATGGCGCCCTCGGCCACGATCATCTGCAGCGGCATGCCGAGCGGGCCGGGGCTCGCGGGGCCCTCCCACTCGTCCGTCCAGGCGGAGCGGAGCTGGCGGGCGGGCTTGCCGGTGCGGGACCGGGACCGGATCGTGTCGCGGGAGGTGGCGGCGAGCATCTTCTCCTTCACCGCCGGGGACGTCTCCGCCTCCTCGGTGGTGAGCCACACCGAACCGCACCAGACGCCGGACGCGCCGAGGGCGAGCGCGGCGGCCATCTGGCGTCCGGTGGCGATGCCGCCCGCGGCGAGGACGGGCACCGGCGCGACCGTGTCGACGACCTCGGGGACGAGCACCATCGTGGAGATCTCGCCGGTGTGCCCGCCGGCCTCTCCGCCCTGCGCGACGATCAGGTCGGCGCCCGCGGCGACCTGGCGGCGGGCGTGCTCGGGCGTCCCGACCAGCGCGGCGACGGGGACGCCCGCCGCACGGGCCTTCTCCACCATGAGCGGGGGAGGGGTGCCGAGCGCGCTGGCGATGAGCCCGATGGGGTGGGCGAGTGACACGTCGATCAGCTCGGTCGCGCCCTCCTTGGTGACCTGGCCGCCGCCGCGTGCGTTGGCGTGCCTGGCCCTGTCCAAGTCGGGCAGCGGGACGTCGTACTTGGCGAACAGGCCGGTGAGGAACGTCCAGTGCTCGTCCGGGATCGCGGCGAGCATGGCGTCGAGGCCGCCGCCGCTCTCCGCCGCCTTGTCGATCTTGCCGGGGACGAGGACGTCCACGCCGTAGGGGCGGCCGTTCACGTGGTCGTCGATCCAGCGCAGCTCCTCTTCGAGCCGGTCGGGGGTGTACGCGACGGCCCCGAGGACGCCGAGCCCGCCGGCATTGGTGACGGCGGCGACGACGTCGCGGCAGTGGCTGAAGGCGAACAGCGGGAACTCGATGCCGAACCGTGCGCAGACCTCGGTGTTCATGCCCCGACGCTAATGGACCGAATGCCATTCGGTCCAGTGGGTCAGGGGTGGAACAGGATGTAGGTCTCGCCCTCGTCCGGCCGCTCGAACGTCACGTGCAGCGGCAGGCCCTCGCGGAGGTCGCCGCGGGTCACCCCGTCCAGCCGGGCGTGCAGCCACGGCCCCTCGGCCAGCTCGACCAGGGCCAGGTACGCCGGGGGCTCCTCGGGCAGGACGGTCCAGGTCACCAGGGTCGCCTCGCCGCTCGCCTCCGCCCAGCCGGGGTCCTCCTCCCCGCAGCCGGGGCAGCCGGACGCGTCCGGCGCGAACCAGCGGTCGCACGCCTCGCACCGCCGGATGACGAGCCGCCCGGCGGCCGTGCCGTCGAAGAACGGGTCGGTGCGCCCGTCGCGGCGCAGAATCCCGATGTCCATGGCTAGGCCCCCTTCGGGTGCGGGCTGACGATCAGCGTGGAGTGGTGGTCGAGGATGCCGCCGTTCCCGCTGACGAGGATCACGTCGCGGGCCGGCACCTGCCGCTCGCCGCCGTCCCCGCGCGCCTGGATCACGGCCTCCGACAGCGGGGTCATGCCCCACATGTAGTACGCCGACAGCTGCCCGCCGCCGGTGTTGGTCGGCAGCGACCCGCCGGGACCGAGCGCGCCGGACGCGGCGAACGCGCCGCCCTCGCCCTTGGCGCAGAACCCGTAGTCCTCCAGCGACACCAGGACCGTGTAGGTGTAGCAGTCGTACAGCTCGCACACGTCCACATCGGACGGGGCGATCCCGGCCATCTTCATCGCCGTGGCCCCCGCGGAGGCGGCGCCGGTCGTCAGGCCGAAGTCGCTGCCGCGCTCCTTGCGGTGCCCGGGATGGCCCTGCCCCCATCCCCACAGGTGGACGGGCGGGCGGGCGAGGTCGCGGGCCCGGTCGTCGCCCGTCACGATGACGGCGATGGCGCCGTTGGAGACCAGGCAGCAGTCCAGCAGGTGCAGCGGCTCGGACACCCAGCGGGAGTTCTGGTGGTCGTCGAGGGTGATCGGGTCGCGCATCTCGGCGAGCGGGTTGCCGGCCGCCCACGCGCGGGTCGAGACGGCGATCGCGCCGAGCTGCTCGCTGGTCGTCCCGTAGCGGGCCATGTGCCGCTGGGCGGCGAGCGCGTAGAAGGAGGTGACGCTGCGCAGCCCGAGTGCCGCCGTCATCCCCGCGAATCCGTGCCATTCGCGGGCGCTGCGGTTGTAGGCCGCGCCCGCCGACTGCTTCGGCTTGCGCGGCGCGTCCGCGAACACGCAGGCCACGGTGGTCGCGGTCCCATTCAGCACCGACATGGCCGCGTACGACACCATCGCCCCGGCCGTGGCGCCGAACGCGTTGACCTGCGCCAGCAGCCGCAGGTCACCGAGCCCGAGCGTGCCCGCCAGTTCGATGCCGGGGGACCCGCTCACGCCATGGCTGACCAGCAGCCCGTCCAGGTCGCCGAGCGCCAGCCCCGCGTCGGCGGCGGCGAGCCGCACCGCGTCCGCGGCGAGCCGCCGCGGACTCCGCCCGTACACCCTGCCGAGCTCGGTCATGCCGAGCCCCACGATCGACGTGCCCCTCGAAGTGCGCATGGCCCCGCTCTCCTCGTCCGTAAGCGCTACGGTACAGAATGTCGTTCGGTGGAGGGCGGGCCGGGAGATCACGGGCGGGTGCGGAAGGCGTTGCGGTAGGCCAGCGGGGACGTGCCGACCCGGCGGGCGAAGTGGGCGCGCAGCGTCACCGGCGAACCGAACCCGGCCTCGGCGGCGACCCGCTCGACCGGCAGGTCCGTGCTCTCCAGCAGTTCCTGCGCGCGGTGCACGCGGGCGCGTGCCAGCCACTGCCGCGGCGTCGTTCCCGCCTGGTCGCGGAACCGCCGGGTCAGCGTCCGGACGCTGACCGACGCGTGCCGCGCGATGTCGTCCAGCGTCAGGGGACGGTGCAGATTGGCCTCCAGCCAGGCCAGCGTCGGCTGGAGGGCCGTCTCGCCGTCCGGCGGCTCCTCGCGCCGGATGAACTGCGCCTGCCCGCCGTCCCGCTGCGGCGGCATGACGATCCGGCGGGCGGTGCGCGCGGCCGTCGCCGAGCCGTGGTCGCGCCGGACGAGATGCAGGCACAGGTCGATGCCGGCCGCGACCCCCGCCGAGGTGAGGATCTGCCCGCCGTCCACGTAGAGCACGGACGGATCGACCTCGACGTCCGGGAACCGGCGGGCCAGCGCCCTCGCGTAGCGCCAGTGCGTGGTGACGCGCCGTCCGTCCAGCAGCCCGGCCGCGGCGAGGACGAACGCGCCGACGCAGATCGACGCGATCCGGGCGCCGCGCGACGCCGCGTGGCGCAGGGCGTCCAGCACCTCGGCGGGCGGATCGGACCGGACGTCCTCGTGCCCCGGCACCACGACGGTGCCGGCCGTGGCCAGTGCGTCCAGCCCGAACGGGGTGTCCACCCGGATCCGGCCGAGCATGGCCGACGTCTCCGCGCCGCCGGGCGGCGTGCACACCCGCGTCTCGTACAGCGGGACGTTCCCGGCGGTGGTCGTCGAGCCGAACACCTGCCCCGGGACGGCCAGGTCGAACGCGACCACGCCGTCAAGCGCGAGTACGGCCACTACGTGCATGGCCAGAACGTAGCGCATATCGGCAGTCCGGACACTGTCGGAGACATCCGGCGGCATCGGACGATCAGGAGCGTTCGCAGCACCACGTCCGAGGAGCTTTCGTGTCCGACCATTTCGCCGAGTTCTCGATGCCCGACACCGACCTGACCCGCATGGCGTACGACCTGGTGTCCTCGATGGCGCCGGTGGCGCTCACCCACCACAGCGTCCGCACCTACCTGTTCGGCCGCGCCCTCGGCGAGGCGCGGGGCGCGCGTGCGGGCGCCGACTACGACGACGAGGTGTTCTTCCTGGCGAGCGTCCTGCACGACGTCGGCCTCACCGAACAGGGCGACCGGGGCGGGCGCTTCGAGGTGGACGGCGCCGACCTCGCCGCCGGGTTCGTGCGCGAGAACGGCCTGGACGACGAGCGGACCCGTGTCGTCTGGGAGGCGATCGCGCTGCACACCAGCAGCGGCATCGCGCACCGGATGCGTCCCGAGATCGCCCTCACCCACGCCGGAACCGCCGCCGACGTCACCGGGCTGGGCGCCGGCGCGCTCCCCGGCGACCTGGCGGGACGGGTGCACGCCGCGTTCCCCCGCGGTGAAGCCGGCCGCGGGCTCACCGAGATCATCGTCGACCAGATCGCCCGGAACCCGGCCAAGGCCCCGATGGGCACGTTCCCCGCCGAGATCGCCCGCCAGCACGGCGCCGGCGATCCCGTCCCCGGCTGGGCGGAGATCGTCGCAGCCGCCTGGCCCGGGGTGCGCTGAAACGAGAGTCGCCCGCGCCCCCGGGGCGACGGGGGCGCGGGCGACGCGCGGGATGGCCCGCGGTCTCGGGAGATCCTCGTCAGGATGCCAGCACGGCCTGCAGGAAGTCCCGGGTGCGCTGCTCCGAGGGCTCGCCGAAGATCTGGTCCGGCGGACCCTCCTCGACGATCTGGCCCTGGTCGAACATCAGGACCCGGTTGGAGATGTCCTTGGCGAAGCCCATCTCGTGGGTGACGCACAGCAGGGTCAGGTCGCTCTGCCGCGCGATGTCGCGCAGCAGGTCCTGGACGCCGACGACGAGTTCGGGGTCGAGCGCGGAGGTGACCTCGTCCAGCAGCAGCACCTTCGGCTGCATCGCGAGCGCCCGCGCGATCGCGACCCGCTGCTGCTGGCCGCCCGACAGTTGCGTCGGGTGCGCGTTCTCCTTGTCGGTGAGCCCCACCATGTCCAGCAGGCCGCGGGCGCGCTCGACCGCCTCGTCCTTCGAGAGGCCGAGCACCCGTACCGGGCCCTCGGTGAGGTTGTGCAGCACGTTCATGTTGGGGAACAGGTTGAACTGCTGGAACACCATGCCGACCTGCTTGCGCATCTCGTGCAGGTGCTTCTGGTCGGCCGGGACGCGTTTACCGCCGCGCTCCCTATGCCACAGCGTCTCGTCGCCGATCCAGATGAGGCCCCCGTCCAGTTTCTCCAGCGTCATCAGCAACCGCAGGATCGTGGTCTTACCCGACCCGCTCGGCCCGATGAGCGTCACGCGCTCGCCGGGCGCCACGGTGAAATCGAGTTCGCGCAGCACGACGTTGGAGCCGAACCGCTTGACGACCTTCTCGAAGCGGATTCCCGGCGCGGTGCCGCGCGGAAGCTCGGCCGCCTGCTCGCCCCCGGGAACCTCGCCCTTCTGCGTGGCGACGCCTTTCTCGGTGACGACGTTCGGCGCGGAGCCGGACCCGCCGTCCCCGGGCGCCGGGGCTTTCGGTGCGCCGGGTATTTCGGAAGGGGGGCGATCCCCCACTCCTCCCGGGCCGGCTTCGTCTGTATCAGATGGTGGCATAACGCCTCTCCAAGCGGCGGACGAGTATCGAAGATATGACGCTGACCACGACGAACAACAGCCCGACTATCGTGATGGGCTCCAGGAACTGCAGCGTCTTCGCGCCGACCTTGTACGCGGAGAACAGCAGCTCCGAGACGTTGATCGCCAGCAGCATCGGCGAGTCCTTGAACATCGCGATCAGGTAGTTGCCGAGCGTCGGGATCACCCGGCGGATCGCCTGCGGCAGGATCACGTCCAGCCACACCCGCGACTTCGGCAGGTTCAGCGCGGTGCACGCCTCCCACTGCCCCTTCGGGACGTCGGCGATCCCGGCCCGGTACACCTCGGCCGTGTAGGTCGAGTAGTGGAGGCCGAGCGTGATGATGCCCGCGGTGAGCGACCCGATCGTGATGCCCCAGGCGGGCAGGACGAAGAACACGAAGTACAGCTGCGGGATCAGCGGCGTGGACCGGATGAACTCGGTGATCCACCGGATCACCTGGTTGAAGATCCTGCTGGGGGTGCGGCGCAGCAGCGTCCACACCAGGCCGAGGACGACCGCGATCACATAGCCGGCCAGCGTCGCGATGACCGTGTAGCGCAGGCCGTCCAGCAGGTCGGGGAGGATCTCCCCCGAGTAGTGCCAGTCCCAGTTCATCAGCCGGTCACCCCCGTTCCGGGAGCGCCCGCCGCGACCGTCTCGAGGGACGGCTCACTGGGCAGCCGGCGGCCGAGCATGCGGTCCACCCGGCGTTCGGCGTAGCGGACGAACAGTTGCAGCACCTGCGCGATGATGAAGTACAGGACGAGGACGACCGAGAACGCCGCGACGGTCTGGCCGGTGCTGCCCTGGATGTTCTTCGACACGCGGGTCAGGTCGACGAGCCCGACCAGGGACACGATCGCCGTTCCCTTCATCAGCTCGATGAGCAGGTTGCCGAACGGGGGCAGCATCAGCGCGAACGCCTGCGGCAGCAGGACGCGCCGCATCCGCTGGAACGGGGTGAAGTTCAGCGCGACCGTCGCCTCGTACTGGGCCTTCGGGACGGCGTTGATCGAGCCGCGCACCACCTCGGCGCCGTAGGCGCCGACGTTCAGGCCGAGGGCCAGCACCGCCGCGGACAACGTGGTGAACCGCAGGCCGAGGAGCGGCAGCGCGTAGAAGAACCAGTACAGCAGCACCAGCGTGGCGTTGCCGCGGAAGAACTCCACGTACACCCGGTTCAGCACCCGTACCCACGCGTGGCGCGAGGTGCCCGCCATGCCGAAGAGCAGGGCGAGCACCAGCGCCAGCGCGCCGCCGAGCAGGGTGAGCCGGACCGTGACCCACGCGCCGTCCAGCCACTGCGGGTAGCTGTCGAGGACGTCGGACACGGGCGATCAGCCCTTGCAGAACTTGGCCGCGGTGTCGTCCGGGCCCGGCATGTCCGCCTGCGTGAACCCGAAGGGCTGCAGGATCGGCAGCAGCCCGTTCTGCTGCTTGAGCTTTTCGAGTTCGGTGTTCCATGCGCTCACCAGGTCCGAGTCGGCCTTGCGGAACGCGAACGCGCCGGCGCCGAGCTGCTCCTTGCCGTCGATGACCGGGACGAACGGCGCGGTGACCTCGAAGCCCTCGCCCTTGTGCTTGGACAGCAGGTCGGCGAGCGAGATGCGGGTCAGCCAGATGCAGTCGATGCGCCCGGCCTTGAGGCCCTCGAACGCGCTCGCCTGGTCGGCGAACGACTTGATGTCGCCCTTCTTCACGCCGGTCTTCTCGGCGTACCCGGCCTCGACCGCGCCGGTGAGGACACCGACCGTGACACCCTTCTTGGCCGGGTCCTCGGCGGTCGTCAAACCCTTCGGGTTGCCCGCCTTCACCATGAAGGCGCTCTTGGCGACGTATTCGGGGTTGGCGAACGCCGCCGACGCGCACCGCTCGGGCGTGATGAACATGCCGGCGGCGATCGCGTCGAACCGCTTGGCGTTCAGGCCGCCGATCAGGCCGCCGAAGTCGACCTGGACGCCCTTGATCTCATCGATGCCGAGGTTCTTGAAGATGGTGCGGGCCAGTTCGGGCGCCTCACCGGTCAGCTTGCCGGACTTGTCGGTGTAACCGTAGGGCGCCTCATTCGCGAAACCCACCGTGATGGAGCCCGCGTTCTTGGCCTTCTGCAGCGTGCCGCCGCCCGCCTGCTCCGCCTCCGGATCCGTCGTGGAGCAGCCCGCCGCGGCCAGCGGGGCCGCGGCGGACAGCAGCACGGCGGTGCGGAGGAAGTCTCTTCTCGAAGAGGTCATCGTTGAACTCCTGTGGGTGTGCCATCGCGCCCGCGGGGGCCATGCGCGGCCCCCGCGGGCGCGGGGCGAACGGTCGGGGTTATCGAATTGTTGCCGGCCGGTCAGCCGGCGACCGGCGTGAAATCACGCGCGCCGATGAACGTCGGCCGGGGCGCGGACGCCGAGAACGGCTCGACGCACGTGTTCTCCACGCTGTTGAACACGATGAACACGTTGGAGCGCGGGAACGGGGTGATGTTCCCATTTGAGCCGTGCATGCAGTTGCAGTCGAACATGGTCGCGGAGCCCGCCGGTCCCGTGAACAGCTCGATCCCGTGCTTGTCAGCCAGAATCGAGAGGCTGTTGGGATCGGGGGTGCCGATCTCTTGCCCCCGCAGAGACTCCTTATAGTGGTCGGCCGGGGTCTCTCCCACGCACGCCACGAAGGTCTTGTGCGAACCAGGCATAATCATTAGCCCGCCATTGTGCACGAAGTTCTCGGTGAGCGCGATGGATATGCTCACCGCGCGCATCCGCGGCATGCCGTCCTCGGCGTGCCAGGTCTCGAAGTCGGAGTGCCAGTAGAAGTCCTTGCCGGTGAACCCCGGCTTGTAGTTGACCCGGCTCTGGTGCACGTACACCTCCGAGCCGAGGATCTGCCGGGCCCGTCCGACGACGCGCGGGTCGCGGACGAGTTCGGCGAAGACCTCACTGATCTTGTGGACCTCGAAGATGGAGCGGACCTCGTCCGAGCCGCGCTCGGTGACCGTGCGCTCGTCGGCCAGGATCTCCGGGTCGGACGACAGCCGGCGCAGCTCGGCGCGGTAGTCCTCGACCTCCTCCGGCGCGAGCAGCTGGTCGACGGTCAGGAAGCCGCCGGCCTCGAACGAGTCGAGGGTGGCCTCGTCGATCGGCCCGTCCTGCGGCCCGCCGTACACGACCGGGTCCTGCCGGTACAGCAGCGCCGCCTCGACGGCCTTCCGGGTGGGGTAGGCGTCGTCGAGCGTCGGATGGGACTCGATGATGCTCATGCGTCCTCCTCGGTCAGCAGGGGGTAGACACCGTTCTCGTCATGGACCTCCCGGCCGGTGCAGGGCGGGTTGAAGACGCACACGGTCTTCACGTCCGTGTGCGCGCGCAAGGTGTGGTGCTCGTGGCCGTCCAGCAGGTACATCACGCCGGGCCGGATCTCGTGCTTCTCCCCGGTCTCGTCGTTGGTGAGCTCCCCGTGGCCCTCGATGCAGTAGACGGCCTCGATGTGGTTCGCGTACCACATCTTCGTCTCGGTCCCCGCGTACAGGATCGTCTCGTGCAGGGAGAAGCCGACGCCCTCCTTGGCCAGCACGAACCTGCGGCTGCACCAGGTCGGCGCCTGTACGTCGCGCTCCGAGCCGACGATCTCGTCAAGGGAACGAACGATCATGAATCTCCTCTTTCCAGGTGTACCGGCGGCGGCTCAGACGGTGACTTTCTCGCGGACGGCCTCGACCGAGTCCGCGATGATCTCAAGGCCGTGGGCCAGTTCGGCCTCGGTCGTGGTGAGCGGCGGCAGCAGCTTGACGACCTCTCCCTCGGGGCCGGACGTCTCCATCAGCAGGCCGCGGTCGAACGCCTCGGCGCACACCTTCGACGCCATCTCCGGGTCGTTCATCACCAGGCCCCAGGCGAGGCCGCGGCCCCGGATCGTGCTGATCGCGCCGGCGTGCGCGAGCGCGATCTCCTCCAGCGCCGCCTGGACCTGCTGGCCCTTGGAGAGCGTCTGCTTCTCCATGTCGTCGCCGGTCCAGTAGCGCTCCAGCGCGGCGACGGCGGTGACGAACGCGGGGTTGAAGCCGCGGAAGGTGCCGTTGTGCTCGCCCGGGTCCCACACGTCCAGCTCGCGCTTCATCAGCGTGACCGCGAACGGCAGCCCGTAGCCGCTGAGGGACTTGGACAGGCAGACGATGTCCGGGACGATCCCGGCCTCCTCGAAGCTGAAGAACCGCCCGGTGCGGCCGCAGCCCATCTGCACGTCGTCGACGATGAGCAGGATGTGGTGCCGGCGGCACAGGTCCTGCAGGTGGCGCAGCCACTCGGCGGTGGCGACGTTGATGCCGCCCTCGCCCTGCACGGTCTCCACGATGACGGCGGCGGGCTTGTCCAGGCCGCTGCCGCTGTCGTCCAGCATCGTCTCGAACAGCAGGAAGTCGGGCGTCCGGCCGTCGAGGTAGTTGTCGTAGGGCATCGCGACCCCGTGGCCGAGCGGGACGCCGGCGCCGGTGCGCTTCATCGAATTACCGGTCACCGCGAGCGCGCCGAGCGTCATCCCGTGAAAGGCGTTGGTGAAGCTGACGACGGTCTCCCGGCCGGTGTACTTGCGGGCGAGTTTCAGCGCCGCCTCGACCGAGTGGTTGCCCGCGGGGCCTGGGAACTGCACCTTGTAGTCGAGCTCCCGCGGACGCAGCACGTACTCCTTGAAGCGTTCCAGGAACTCGCGTTTGGCCGCGGTGTACATGTCCAGGCTGTGCACGATCGCGTCGCCGGCGAGGTAGTCCAGCAGCCGGCGTTTCAGCTGCGGGTTGTTGTGCCCGTAGTTGAGCGTCCCGGCACCGGCGAAGAAATCAAGATAGGTTTTACCGTTCTCGTCGGTCATGTGGCTGCCCCGCGCGGTGGTGAACACCGTGGGCCAGCCCCTGCAGTAGCCGCGGACTTCCGATTCCAGACTGGCGAAAACGTCCATGTCTGCCTCCAGACAGGTCGGGATGGAGCGGATGGGGGAGTGGGCGGGATCAGTTCGCGTCGGCGATCGGGCCGATCCTGAAGAGCACCTCGGGCTCGTGTCCCCCCTCGGGGAAGTGCTCCGCGCCGAACAGCGGGCTGCGGACGAGCTCGCACCCGCGGTCCCGGGCGAACGATTCGAACATCGCGGTGGAAGCGGTGTTGTCCGGCGTGACCGTGGCCTCCATGTACCGGTGCCCGCGGGGGGCGAGCCGGTCGGCGAGGTGGTCGAGCATGCGGCGGGCGAGGCCCTGGCCGCGGTGGTCGTGGTCGACGGCGACCTGCCACACGAAGAACGTGTCCGAACGACCGGGCCGGACGTAGCCGGTGATGAAACCGCACGCGCCGGCGGCATCGCGCGCCACCACGGACGTTTCCGCGAAATCGCGGCACCAAAGGGTGTAGCTGTACGGCGAGTTGACGTCCAGGACCTGTGAGTCCCGGGCGAGCCGCCACAGCCCTGGGCCATCGGTCAGGCTCGGCTCCTGGAGTTGCACTTCCGCGTTCGTCTCGTGCGTGTCGGGGCGTCGAGTCGGTGTTTCCAGGGATTGCGCTGCCATGTCCAGGCAACTTAGCGAATCGCGCGCCGTGATCGCAGAGGAATGTTATCTACGGGATGTTTAGTGGCGCGGTCAGCTGGGTAGGGTTAATTGCTTTGCTGAATTCGGTGCAATTTGAATGAGCCCCATGCGGGCGGCGATCCGCCTTTCCCGCTGATAAGCAGGAGGTACGGCCGGGTGCGCCGGAGAGCCTGACAGGACGCTTCCTGAATGTCAGCTTAATGTTCCGGTGCCGGGGAAGGAGGGCTTTTGTGTATCGGTTGTGTGAGGTAAGTCACTCAGATTTGGTGTCAACGTGACCGGTGCGATGGGCGTCACGTCGCGTTGTGCGAGGTCGTCCGCTCGCGCGCGCTCCGGGGCGGATCGGAGCTGCGGACGAGCCGGCCGGGGCCCGGCGTTACCGCCGAACCCCGGCCACATTACGGCCGCACTGATGACCGTGTTGTGGTGCGACCGAATTATGAGGCTCTGCTTACTGGTTCTTTGCCGCGGCGAAGCGGTCGGTCGCCTCGATCAGGTGATGCAATATGCCCGGCTCGGTGAATGCGTGGCCCGCGTCGTCGACGATGTGGAACTCCGCCTCCGGCCACGCGCGGTGCAGATCCCACGCCGTCGCCGCCGGCGTGCAGACGTCATAGCGGCCCTGCACGATCACCGCCGGAATGTGGCGGATCTTGTCAACGTTCCTGAGTAGCTGGTCCTCCTCGAAGAACCCTTCGTTGATGAAGTAGTGATTCTCGATGCGGGCGAACGCCACCGCGTAGTCCGGGTCGGCGTACCCGGCCGCCAGTTCCGGGTCCGGCCGCAGTGTGATCGTCGACCCCTCCCAGGTCGACCACGCCTTCGCCGCCGCGATCCGTACGTCCCGGTCGGGGGAGTCGAGCCGCTCGCGGAACGCCGAGATGAGGTCCTCCCGCTCGTCCTCGGGGATCGGCTCGACGTACTTCTCCCACAGATCGGGGAACAGCAGCGAGGCGCCCTCCTGGTAGAACCAGTACAGCTCGAACGGCCGCATCATGAAGATGCCGCGCAGCACCAGTTCGGTCACCCGCTCCGGATGGGTCTGCGCGTACGCCAGCGACAGCGCGCTGCCCCAGCTCCCGCCGAACACCTGCCACCGCTCGATGCCCAGGTGCTCCCGCAGCCGCTCCATGTCGGCGACCAGATGCCAGGTGGTGTTCGCCTCCAGCGACACCCCCGGGTCCTTCGCGTGCGGCAGGCTGCGCCCGCAGTTGCGCTGGTCGAACAGGACGATCCGGTACGCGTCCGGGTCGAACTGCCGGCGGTGCGCCGGGCCGCATCCGGCGCCCGGCCCGCCGTGCACCATGACCACGGGCTTGCCGGCGGGGTTCCCGCAGACCTCCCAGTAGATCCGATTGCCGTCGCCGACGTCGAGCAGCCCGGATTCATGCGGCTCGATCGGCGGATACAGGGTGCGAAGCTCCATGAGGCGCGATTGTCCCACTTGTTCCGCCCCGCGCGCGGATGTGACCCATGGCACCGTGCGGCGCTCCTCATCGGCCGCCAACCGGCACCCTGCGTGCGAGAACACCGCACGAGAGAGAAGAAAGTAAACCCCAAACAGGGCAAACGCTCCGCTGGTCGGGACTAGAGTGCCTTCAGTGAGCGAAGCGAGGAGCCGCAGGGCCGGCGGAACGAGCGGTGTCACGCCGGTCACCGGGCTCCCGGCCGTGAGGCGAGGAGAACGGTGAGCGAGCTGAACGGATCGGGCGGCAACCGCGGCATCCCGGACGCGGCCCAGCCCTGGCCCGCGATGGGACGCGACCCGGGCCGCGCGCCCGAGGGCACTCTGCCGGCCGCCCAGCAGCCCATCCAGATGGCCAAACCGGGGCAGGGCGGGCACGGCCCGACAGGCGAGATGGTGCGCCCCGACGTCGAGCAGCCCGAGGCCCAGCCCTGGGACATCGTCGAGCGGCTCCGCCAGATGGCCGACCTCATCGGTGACGCGCTCGCCGCCGGGGAGCGCAAGGTCACCGAGGCGCAGACCGAGACCGCCGCGCAGGTCGCGGCCATCCAGCAGGAGAAGGAGTCGGCGCAGCGCGACGCGGCCGCCGCCTGGGGTGAGGTGCAGCGCGCCCGCGGCCAGACCGAGCAGGCCGACCGGCGCGCCGTCGAGGCCGAGCGCCGCCTCACCGAGGCGCAGACCGAGACGGCCGCGCAGGTCGCGGCCATCCAGCAGGAGAAGGAGTCGGCGCAGCGCGACGCGGCCGCCGCCTGGGGTGAGGTGCAGCGTTCCCGCGGCCAGGCCGAGCAGGCCGAGCGCCGTGCGGTCGAGGCCGAACGGCAGGCCGCCGACGCCGAACGCCGCGCCACCGAGGTCCAGAACGACGCCGTCGCGCAGATCGGCGCGCTCCAGACCGAGAAGGAGAACGCGCAGCGCGACGCCGCCGCCGCCTGGAACCAGGCCCAGCAGGGACGCGTCCAGGCCGACCAGGCACGAGCCCAGGCCGACCAGGCACGGGCTCAAGCCGACCAGGCGCGCGCGCAGATGGAACAGTTGCAGGCCCAGGTCGAGCAGGCCGAGCGCCGGGTCGCCGAGGCCGAGGCCACCGTCCGCCAGGCGATCCAGCAGCGCGACGCCATGAGCGAGGCCCGTGACGACGCGCTGCGCGCCGTCGAGGACGCCGCCGGCGCCCGCCGCTCCGCCGAGGCCGATCGCGACCGCCTCGCCGAGCAGGCAGCGGAGCTGTCCCGCGCGCTGGAGACCGCGCACGGCGAGCTGGCGGCATTGCGCGCCAAGGTCACCGACGCCGAGATGACCGCGCAGAACCTCCAGCACGCCGTCGTCGCCGCCGGCAAGGAGGCCGACGACCAACGCCGCCGCGCCGAGGTCGCCGAACGCCGTGCCCAGGAGAACGAGCGCCGCGCGCAGGAGGCCGAGCGCCGCGCGCAGGACGCCGAGCGCCGCGCCCAGGAGGCGGTGGCCCGCGCCGACGTCGCCGAGGCCGAGCGCCAGCAGGCCCTGGACACCGCCGCCCAGTCCCTGGAGGCCGCCAAGAAGGCCGAACGGGAACGCGACGCCGGCGCCAAGGCCAGGGAGGCCGCCGAGCGGACCCGCGAGGCCGCCGTCCAGGCCCAGGCCCGCGCCGAGTCCGAGCTCACCCTCGCCCGCGGCCGCGCCGACCAGGCCGGCCGCGAACGCGACAATGCGGTGACCGGCATGCGGCAGATGGCCGCCGAACGCGACGCCATCGCCGAGAAGCTCGCCGAACGCGACCAGTGGGTCGACCAGCTCGCCCAGGCCGTCACCGAGCAGCGCGCCCAGATCGCCGAGCTCTCCCAGGAGCGCGACGCCGCCCGCCAGGCCGCCGACCAGGCCCGCTCCCTGATCGACGAGCTCACCCGCCAGCTCCGCACGATCATGCCCTCCGCCGCCACACCCCGCCTGTAGCGGCCGGCGGCGCCGTCTCGGACGTCCGGTGCCACCCTGGGCGCGGCGGCCTCGGCCGTCGCCGCGCCCACGCGGCGCCCCCGGCGCCGCGATCGGGCCCGGGGCCCGGGTCCGGGGACGAAACGGCGGTGAACCCGGCGCGGGACTGCCGGTGACGTCTCTTTAGGTCGGCGCACTTGTTATTCTGGTGGCCCGTGGACAGTGAGCCTCGTCCGCCTCGCAACGACCACGGGAGCATCTTCTTGCCTTCGGCAGCCACTGGTAGGGCGCGTCCTACCAAGCATCTCTTCGTCACCGGCGGTGTCGCCTCCAGCCTCGGCAAGGGGCTGACGGCGTCCAGCCTGGGACGGCTTCTCACCCTCCGCGGCCTCCGGGTCACCATGCAGAAGCTCGACCCCTACCTCAACGTCGACCCCGGCACGATGAACCCGTTCCAGCACGGAGAGGTGTTCGTCACCGACGACGGCGCCGAGACGGACCTGGACATCGGGCACTACGAGCGTTTCCTCGACACCGAGCTGCACGGATCCGCGAACGTCACCACCGGGCAGGTCTACTCCAACGTGATCGCCAAGGAGCGGCGCGGCGAGTACCTCGGCGACACCGTCCAGGTGATCCCGCACATCACCAACGAGATCAAGGACCGGATCCGGGCGATGGCGGTCGCCGGGGGGGCCGGGGGGTCCTCCCCCCGCAATGACTGGGCCGAGGACGGCGACGTCGACATCGTCATCACCGAGGTGGGCGGGACGGTCGGCGACATCGAGTCGCTGCCGTTCCTGGAGTCGGTCCGGCAGATCCGGCACGAGATCGGCCGGGAGAACTGCTTCTTCCTGCACGTGTCGCTGCTGCCCTACATCGGCCCGTCCGGGGAGCTGAAGACCAAGCCGACGCAGCACTCGGTCGCCGCGCTGCGCTCCATCGGCATCCAGCCCGACGCGATCGTGTGCCGGTCGGACCGGCCGATCACCGACGGGCTCAAGCACAAGATCAGCCTGATGTGCGACGTCGACCGCGAGGCCGTCGTGTCGGCGGTGGACGCCGCGTCCATCTACGACATCCCGAAGGTGCTGCACTCCGAAGGGCTGGACGCGTACGTGGTGCGGCGGCTCGACCTGCCGTTCCGCGACGTCGACTGGGGCGCCTGGGACGAGCTGCTGCGGCGCGTCCACAAGCCCGCCCGCGAGGTCACGATCGCGCTGGTCGGCAAGTACATCGACCTGCCGGACGCGTACCTGTCGGTCACCGAGGCGCTGCGGCACGGCGGGTTCGGCAACGACGCCAAGGTGCACATCCGCTGGGTGAAGAGCGACGACTGCGAGACGCCCGAGGGCGCCGAGCGGGAGCTGGACGGCGTGGACGGCGTCCTGGTCCCGGGCGGGTTCGGGGTGCGCGGCATCGAGGGCAAGCTCGGCGCCGTCCGGCACGCCCGGGAGAACCGGATCCCGCTGCTCGGCATCTGCCTCGGCCTGCAGTGCATGGTCATCGAGGCGGCGCGGACGCTCGCCGGGCTCGCCGACGCCGGCAGCGCCGAGTTCGACGCCACCACCGCGCACCCGGTCGTCGCGACGATGACCGACCAGCTCGACGTCGTCGCCGGCGAACGCGACATGGGCGGGACGATGCGGCTCGGCCTGTACCCCGCCGACCTGGCCGAGGGGTCGGTCGTGCGGGAGCTGTACGGGGAGGCGAAGGTCTCCGAGCGGCACCGGCACCGCTACGAGGTCAACAACGCCTACCGCGAGCAGTTGGAGCGGGCCGGGCTGCGGTTCTCCGGCCTGTCCCCGGACGGCCGGCTCGTCGAGTACGTCGAGCTGCCCCGCGAGGTGCATCCGTTCTTCGTCGGCACCCAGGCGCACCCGGAGTTCCGGTCCCGGCCGACGCGCCCGCACCCGCTGTTCACCGGCCTGATCGCCGCCGCCCTCGACTACGCCGAGGCCCGCGCGGGCGAGGGCGGGACGGTGACCGCGTCGTGAGCGGCGGCCTCGGCGTGGACGACGTCCGCGACCGTCCCGAACGCCGTCCCGTCGTGGAGTCGTCCCCGGTGTTCCGGGGACCGGTGTTCGGGGTCCGCCGCGACCAGGTCGAGCTGCCGAACGGCGACGGCACCGAGGTCGTCGGCCGGGACGTGGTCGAGCACATCGGCGCCGTCGGCGTCCTCGCCCTCGACGACCGCGACCGGGTGCTGCTGCTGCGCCAGTACCGGCACGCGGTGGGGCGGCTGCTGTGGGAGACGCCCGCCGGGCTGCGGGACGTGGACGGCGAGCCGCTGCACGAACTCGCCGCGCGGGAGTTGCTGGAGGAGGCCGGATACCGCGCCGAGCGCTGGGACACGCTGCTCGACGTGTTCCCCTCGCCCGGCATGACCGACGAACGCGTCCGGATCTTCCTGGCCCGCGGCCTCACCGAGGTGCCCGCCGACCAGATCGGCTTCGAGCGCGTCCACGAGGAGGCCGACATGCCGGTCGTGTGGGTGCCGCTGGACGAGGCGGTCCGCAAGGTGCTGGCGGGCGAGCTGCACAACATGATCGCCTGTATGGGGGTGCTGGCGGTGCGGGCGGCGCGCGACTCCGGTTTCCGGGGCCTGCGGCCCGCCGACGCGCCCGAGGACTGAGCCGGATGAGATCCCCCTCCGGTCGCCGGAGGGGGCATGATGGGCGGGTCCCCGGAGTCCACGGCCGGAAGAGGTGGCGCACTGTCCCCGACCCCGTCCCCCCGGAGCACCGCGCAGGGCGCGGGTCCCGCGCTCGGCTCGGCGGTGCGCGCCTATCTGGGGCATCTGGCCGTCGAGCGGGGCCTGGCCGCCAACACGCTCAGCTCCTACCGGCGTGACCTGCGCCGCTACGTCGAGATGCAGGACGCGCGGGGCCGCGCGGCGATCGGCGAGATCACCGAGGACGACGTCCGCGCGTTCCTGATGGGGCTGCGGGAGGGCGACGACGACCATCCGCCGCTGTCGGCGGGTTCGGCGGCGCGCGCGCTCGTCGCCGTCCGGGGCCTGCACCGGTTCGCGCTGCGGGAGGGCCTGGCCGCCGGGGATCCCGCCCACGATGTCAAGCCGCCGGCGCCGCCGCGCCGGCTGCCGAAGGCGATCTCCCTGGCGGACGTGGAGCGGCTGCTCGCCGCGGCGGCCGGCCCGCCCGGCGATGCCGGCACCGCGCGCGGGCTCCGCGACCGCGCGCTGCTGGAACTGCTCTACGGGTCGGGGGCGCGCATCTCGGAGGCCGTCGGCCTGGACGTCGACGACCTCGACCTGCGGGACGGGTTCGCCCGCGTCGCGGGGAAGGGCGGCAAGGCCCGGGTGGTGCCGATCGGCGACTACGCCCGCGAGGCCGTGGACGCCTACCTGGTGCGGGCGCGGCCGGAACTCGCCGGGGCGGGACGGGGCGGCCCGGCGCTGTTCCTGAACGCGCGCGGCGGGCGGCTGTCGCGGCAGGGCGCCTGGATGGTGCTGCGCGCCGCCGCCGACCGGGCGCGGCTGTCGCAGGTGTCCCCGCACACGCTGCGGCATTCCTTCGCGACCCATCTGCTGGACGGCGGAGCCGACGTCCGCGTCGTCCAGGAACTGCTCGGGCACGCGTCCGTGACCACCACGCAGGTGTACACGCTGGTGACGGTCCAGTTGCTGCGCGAGGTCTACGCGACGTCGCATCCGCGCGCCCGGAGCGGCCCGCCGAGAGGCGCACCAGGGGACGAACCGGACGGACCGGCACACTGACAAATCGCGACGTTCGGCGCGCGTCGGCTTGTGGCCCGGGGACGGACGGCCCTAGAGTCCCCGTTCTGGATGGCATTTCCGGGCCGCCGGGGAGGGATCTGGTGACCAGCACCAACCGTGCGGATGGAGTCCTTTCCTCCGCCACCATAGAGACCGATCCGAGCCGGGCCCTCGGACCCACTCAGCGACCCGTTCCGGTGTTCCCGGAGCCGGAGCCGCCGGCCGAGCACGGGCCCGCGCGGATCGTGGCCGTCTGCAACCAGAAGGGCGGCGTGGGCAAGACCACCACGACGATCAATCTGGGCGCGGCGCTCGCCGAGTACGGCCGCCGGGTCCTGCTCGTCGACTTCGACCCCCAGGGCGCCCTGTCGGTCGGTCTCGGCAAAGGAGATCCGCGCCAGCTCGACGTGACGATCCACAACCTGCTGCTCGAACACGACACCGAGTGGGAGGACGTCGTCATCGAGACCGGTGTCGACGGGATGGACCTGCTGCCGAGCAACATCGACCTGTCCGGCGCGGAGGTCCAGCTCGTCCACGAGGTCGGGCGGGAGTACATCCTGCAGCAGGTGCTGAAGTCGGCCGTCCCGCACTACGACTGCATCCTCATCGACTGCCAGCCGTCGCTCGGCCTGCTGACGGTGAACGCGCTGGCGGCCAGCGAGGGCGTGCTGATCCCGCTGGAGTGCGAGTACTTCGCGATGCGCGGCGTCGCGCTGCTGATGGAGACCATCGACAAGGTGCAGGGCCGCATCAACCCGGACCTCGTCATCGACGGGGTCCTCGGCACCATGTACGACTCGCGGACGCTGCACACCCGTGAGGTTCTCGGCCGCATCGTCGAGGCGTTCGGCGACAAGGTCTTCCATACCGTCATCAACCGGACGGTGCGTTTCCCCGACGCGACCGTCGCCGGGGAGCCGATCACGTTCTTCGACCCCAGTTCGATGGGTGCGAACGCGTACCGGAGCCTTGCGCGGGAGGTCCTGGTGCGATGGGCCGACGATGCCGAATGAGCGCCGGGTGAGGTCGTCCGGCGGCTCCTGACCCCCCACGGAGCGCACCTATGGGGCACCCCCCGCCACTTCCGTACGATCCGCCGCCAGGCGTCCCTTCGCCCGCCCCCAGGCGGAGCGGGGGCGCGATGGTCGTCGTGCTGTTCGCCGCGTTCCTCACCGTCCTCCTCGTGATCGGCGGCGCCGTCGGCTACCTCGTCGTCACCGCCGCCGACGGCGACCCCGCGCCGCTCGTCTCGGTCGGCCCGGTCGAGCTGCGGGAACCGCTGACGTTCGCGCTGGTCGAGCAGGTCTCCGACCCGCCGTGCTCCGCCCCGGCGGTCACGGTCGCCGGGGCGTCCTCCTGCTACACGTTCGGCGCGGACCGGCTGACCGTGCGGAGACTGGAGAAGGTCGGGACGCTCGCGCCCGACCCCGCGACCGGCCGCACCGGCTGGAGCGTGTCGGTGACGCTGGCGCCGGCGGACAGGTCCGGGTTGGCCGCGCTGACCGGCAGGGCCGCCCAGGCGTCCGCTGACGGGCTGCCGAGCGGCCGGATGGGGATGCTCGTCGGCGGGACGCTCCTCTCCGAGCCCCCGCAGGTGATGAGCGCCATCCCGGGAGGTGCGATGGAGATCTACGGTGGGGCGGCCGGGTCCGGCACCCGCAGCGAGGCGGAGCTTCTCACCCGCCGGCTGACCGGGCGGTAGCGGCCGGACGCCCCCGTCACCGCTCGTGATCGTCCGTGGTGCGAGCACGCGCCGGGCATGGGACGATGGGGCCGGTGAGCACAGCGCGGGAGGAGTTCTCCGCTACCGTGAGCGACGTGGACGAGACGTCGCCGGAGCCGGAGCGGGAGGCCGAGGAGGAGCACGGGTTCCGCGTCCACCTGGACAACTTCGAGGGCCCGTTCGACCTGCTGCTCGGCCTGATCTCCAAGCACAAGCTCGACATCACCGAGGTGTCGCTGCACAAGGTCACCGACGACTTCATCGCGCACATCCGCTCCTACGGCAGGGAGTGGGACCTCGACCAGGCCAGCCACTTCCTGCTGGTCGCCGCGACGCTGCTCGACCTCAAGGCCGCGCGGCTGCTGCCGTCCGGCGAGGTCGACGACGAGGAGGACCTGGCGCTGCTGGAGGCCCGCGACCTGCTGTTCGCGCGGCTGCTGCAGTACCGCGCCTACAAGGAGGTCGCGCAGGTGCTCGCCGGCCGGATCGCGGAGGCGAGCCGCCGGTTCCCGCGCCTGGTGCCGATGGAGCCGAGATTCGCGAACCTGCTGCCGGAGGTGCTGCTCGGCCTCGGCCCGGACGAGTTCGCGCGGCTCGCCGCCAGGGCCCTCGCGCCGAAGGCGCCGCCCGCGGTGTCGGTCGAGCACATGTACCAGCCGAAGGCGAGCGTCAAGGAGCAGGCAGCGATCGTCGTGGAGCGGCTCCGCCGGCTGCGCCGCACGACGTTCCGCGTTCTCGCCTCCGACGCGGAGGGCACCTTCGAGGTCGTCGCGCGGTTCCTGGCGCTGCTGGAGCTGTACCGGGAGCGGGCCGTCACGTTCGAGCAGGACGAGCCCCTCGGTGAGCTGCACGTGATCTGGACCGGCACCGACGAGGGCGACGTCGAGGTCGGCGACGACTACGAGGGGGCCCCGAAGAAGGACGAGGCCCAGACGAAGGACGAGGACGACGATGAGTGAGCAATCCGGCGCGGGTGTGCCGGAGCTTCCGGGGCTGCGCGCCTCGATCGAGGCGCTTCTGCTGGTGGCGGACGAGCCGATCACGGTGCTGACGCTCGCGCAGCTGCTGGAGCGTCCCCGTGACGAGGTCGCCGGGGCGCTGCGGGAACTGGCCGCGGAATACACCGGGCAGGGCCGCGGGTTCGATCTCAGGGAGGTCGCCGGCGGATGGCGGTTCTACACCCGGGACGTGTGCGCCCCGGTCGTGGAGCGGTTCGTCACCGACGGGCAGCAGGCGCGGCTGACCCAGGCCGCGCTGGAGACGCTCGCCGTCGTCGCCTACCGGCAGCCGGTGAGCCGTGCCCGTGTGTCGGCGATCCGCGGCGTCAACAGCGACGGCGTCATGCGGACGCTGACGCTGCGCGGCCTGATCGAGGACGCCGGGCAGGACCCGGAGTCGCAGGCGCACCTGTACCGGACGACGGGGTACTTCCTGGAACGGCTCGGTCTGCGCGATCTCGACGAGCTGCCGGAGCTCGCCCCCTATCTTCCCGATGACCTGCCAGAAGACATAGTTGAGGATTCGTGAGCGACAACGAGGGCGTGCGGCTGCAGAAGGTTCTGGCCGAGGCCGGGGTCGGCAGCCGCCGCCACTGCGAGGAGCTGATCGGCGAGGGCCGCGTCACCGTCAACGGGAAGAAGGTGTTCCGGTTCGGCGAGCGCGTCGACCCGCGGACCGCCGTCATCCACGTGGACGGCAAGCGCGTCGAGACCCGCGCCGAGATGCGGTACTACGCGATCAACAAGCCGCGCGGGGTGGTGTCCACGATGTCGGACGAGCGGGGCCGCAAGTCCCTCGCCGACTATGTGGAGGTGCCCGAGCGGCTGTTCCACGTCGGCCGGCTCGACACCGACACCGAGGGCCTGATCCTGCTCACCAACGACGGGGAGCTGTCGCACCGGCTGACCCACCCGTCCTACGGGGTGTCCAAGACGTACCTGGCGGAGATCCACGGCCCGGTTCCGCGTGACCTCGGCAGGCGGCTGAAGGCCGGGGTGGTGCTGGACGACGGGCCCGCCAAGGCCGACGGGTTCCGCATCTTCGACCAGGTCGGCCGCCGCGTCCTGGTGGAGATCACGCTGCACGAGGGACGCAAGCACATCGTGCGGCGGCTGCTGAAGGAGGCCGGGTTCCCCGTCCAGCAGTTGGCCCGCATAGAGTTCGGGCCGATCAGGCTGGGGTCGCTGAAACCGGGCACGATGCGGGCGCTGACCGTGCGGGAGGTCGGCGAGCTGTACAAGGCCGTGGGGCTGTAGCGGCACCGGAGACGAGGAGGAGACGACTGTGGCGGTACGCGCGGTCCGCGGGGCGACGCAGATCGACGCCGATGACCGGGACCAGATCCTGGAGGCGACGACGGAGCTGGTCTCGGAGGTGATGGCCCGCAACGGGCTGAGCACCGACGACGTGATCAGCGTCATCTTCACGGTGACACCGGACCTGACGGCGGAGTTCCCGGCGCTCGCCGCCCGCAAGCTCGGCTTCCACGAGGTGCCGCTGCTGTGCGCGACCGAGATCGGGGTTCCCGGTTCGCTGCCGCGGGTGATCCGGCTGATGGCGCACATCGAGACGGACCGCCCCCGCTCGGACGTCCAGCACGTGTACCTGCGCGGCGCCACGGCGCTGCGGCTCGACATCGCGCAGTAGCGCCCTCGCGGAGCGAGGCAGGGTGCGGGGCGCGGTGGCGCCCGGGCGGAGCGAGGCAGGGCATGGGGCGCAGTAGGGTTGCGGCGTGAGTGAGGACGTGGTGGCGCGGCGCATCGTCGTGGTCGGGACGGGGCTGATCGGCACGTCGATCGCCCTGGCCATGCGGGAGCGCGGCGCCGAGGTGCTGCTGACCGACCGGGACACGGCGGCGCTGGGCCTTGCCGTGGAGCTGGGCGCCGGTGAGGCGCTGCCGGACGGGGCGCACGAGGAGCCCGCCGACCTGGCGGTGCTGGCGGTGCCGCCCGCGGCGGTGGCGGTGACGCTGCTGGACGCGCAGAAGCGCGGCCTCGCGACCGCCTACACCGACGTGGCGAGCGTGAAGGCGCTGCCGCTGGCGCAGGCCGCCGAGCTGGGCTGCGACCTGACGACGTTCGTGGCGGGCCATCCGCTCGCCGGAAGCGAGCGGTCGGGGCCGGGCGCCGCGCGCGCCGACCTGTTCCTCGGCCGCCCGTGGGCGCTGTGCGCGCCCCCGGAGGCGACGCCGGAGACGGTCCGGATCGTCACGGGGCTGGTGCGGGCGTGCGGGGCGATGCCGGTCGAGGTGGACGCCGCCGAGCACGACCGGGCCGTGGCGCTGGTGTCGCACGCCCCGCACGTGGTGTCGGCCGCGGTCGCGGCCCGGCTGACCGGCGCGGACGATGTGGCGCTGGGCCTGGCCGGGCAGGGCGTCCGGGACGTGACGCGGATCGCGGCGAGCGACCCGCGGCTGTGGATCGGCATCCTGTCGGCGAACTCCGCGCCGGTCGCGGACGTCCTGGAGGCCGTCGCCACCGATCTGGCGGTGGCCTCCTCGCTGCTGCGCGACGGCAGCGAGGAGGCCGCCGCGCACGTCGCGGACCTGCTGCTGCGCGGGAACGCGGGCCGGTCCCGCATCCCCGGCAAGCACGGCGGCCGCCAGCCCGCCTACGCGACCGTCCAGGTGGTCATCCCGGACCGTCCGGGCGAGCTGGCGATGATCTTCCAGGCGGCGGGGATCGCGCAGGTCAACATCGAGGATGTGACGATCGAGCATTCGCCGGGCCGCCCGGTGGGGGTGCTGGAGCTGTCGGTGGTGCCGGAGGCCGCCGAACGGCTCGCCGCCGAGCTGCGCGCCCGCGGCTGGTCGGTCCCCGGCTAGTCTGCGGGACCGGTAGCCTGGTTCGCCGGGGCTTGTCCGGGGGGATTCCTGCGCCGGTGCGGCGACGAGCGCCGCCCGCTTCGCCCGCCCTTCGCAGGCGGGCGCTCCAACGAAACAGAGAGGGAGCGATCGTGCCGCTCGTCATCGCCATGGACGGACCCTCCGGTTCGGGCAAGTCAAGCGCGTCCAAGGGGGTCGCCCGTGCGCTCGGGCTGCGGTACCTCGACACCGGCGCGATGTACCGGGCCATGACGTGGTGGATGCTGGAGAACGGCGTCCCGGTCGAGGACGGCGCCGCCGTCGCGGCCCGCGCCCTCGACCCGGAGATCGCGTGCGGCACCGACCCGGACGCGCCCGCGATCACGGTGGACGGGACGGACGTGTCCGGCCCGATCCGCACCCGCGAGGTGACGAACGCGGTCAGCGCGGTCAGCGCCGTCCCGGCCGTCCGGGCCCGGCTGGTCGAGTTGCAGCGCGAGATCATCGGCGCCGGCGGGATCGTGGTGGAGGGCCGCGACATCGGCACGGTCGTCGTGCCGGACGCGCCCGTGAAGGTGTACCTGACGGCCAGCGAGGAGGCGCGCGCCGCGCGCCGTGCGAAGGACCTCGCGGCCGACCCGGGCGCGTCGGTGTCGGTCACGCAGGCCGAGCAGGCGCGCCGGGACCGGCTCGACTCCACCCGGAAGGCGTCGCCGCTGGCGAAGGCGGCCGGCGCGCACGAGATCGACTCGACGGAGCTGAGCCTCGCCGAGGTCATCGAGGCGGTAGTCCGCCTCGCCAAAGAGCATGAGTGAGCATTTGAGCGAATACGAGATCGAGACGGCGGACGTCGCCGAGGACGCCGCCGGGGACGCGGGACCGGCGCCGGTGGTGGCGGTGGTGGGGCGGCCGAACGTCGGCAAGTCCACCCTCGTCAACCGGATCCTCGGCCGCCGCGAGGCCGTCGTGGAGGACGTCCCGGGCGTGACCCGCGACCGGGTCGCCTACGACGCGACATGGAGCGGGCGCCGGTTCACCGTCGTCGACACCGGCGGATGGCTGCCCGACTCCTCCGGCCTGGCCGCGGCGATCGCCGAGCAGGCGCGCCTGGCGGTCGACCTGGCCGACGTGGTCATGTTCGTGGTGGACGCGACCGTGGGCGCCACCGACGTGGACGAGGCCGTGGTGGAGATCCTGCGCCGGTCCGGGAAGCCGGTGGTGCTGGTCGCCAACAAGGTCGACGACGCGGGCGCCGAGTCGGACGCGGCGCTGCTGTGGTCGCTCGGCATCGGCGAGCCGCACCCGGTCAGCGCCCTGCACGGGCGCGGCAGCGGTGATCTGCTCGACGCGGTGCTGGAGGCGCTGCCGGAGCAGGCCCCGCCGGAGACGTTCGGCGCGGAGGGCGGCCCGCGCCGGATCGCGCTGCTGGGGCGTCCGAACGTCGGCAAGTCGAGCCTGCTGAACAAGCTCGCGGGGGAGGCCCGCGCGGTCGTGGACTCGGTGGCCGGGACGACCCGCGACCCGGTGGACGAGCTGATCGAGCTGGGCGGCAGGACGTGGCGGTTCATCGACACGGCCGGGATCAGGCGGCGGCACCGGGAGAACCAGGGCGCCGACTTCTACGCGACGCTGCGCACGCAGTCGGCGCTGGAGCGCGCCGAGGTCGCGGTGGTGCTGGTGGACGCCGACCAGCCGCTCGCCGAGCAGGACCTGCGGATCATCTCGATGGTGGTCGACTCGGGCCGCGCGCTGGTGATCGCCTACAACAAGTGGGATCTGCTGGACGAGGAGCGCCGCCACTATCTGGAGCGCGAGATCGACCGGCAGTTGCACAACGCGCGGTGGGCGCCGCGGGTGAACATCTCCGCGAAGACCGGCCGGCACGTGGAGAAGCTGGTGCCGGCCATCGAGACGGCCCTGGAGGGCTGGGGGACGCGGGTCCCGACGTCCAAGCTGAACCAGTTCTTCGCCGACCTGGTGAACGCGCACCCGCATCCGGTGCGGGGCGGCAAGCAGCCGCGTGTGCTGTTCGCGACGCAGGCGGGGGTGCGCCCGCCGCGGTTCGTGCTGTTCACGTCCGGGTTCCTGGAGGAGGGGTACCGGCGGTTCATCGAGCGGCGGCTGCGGGAGGAGTTCGGTTTCGCCGGGACGCCGCTCGACATCACGATGAAGATCCGCGAGAAGCGCGGCAAGGGCAGGAAGTAGCGGTGCGCGGGTGCGGCCCGCCGGGGATCTTCCCTGGCGGGCCGCGGCATGTCAGGATGCCTGCTACGGGGCGCGGGTAAGTCTTCCATTACTCGACGAAGGGTGCGATGTGAAGCTGCTGCTGCTCATCTCCGCCGCGGCCGTCTGCGTGGGTCTCGGTTTCGCCTGGCGGGAGCCGTGGATCGGCGGGGTCGGTCTGCTCGTCGCGTTCGCCGCGATGTTCACCGACCGTGACGACGTGCCGACGGACGAGGAGCGCGGCAGCTACGAGACCCCCGCGGCGGTCCGTAACATGCGCGCCCGCAACCGCTGACGGCCGTCAGCGGTCGTAGCGCGGCTCGCCGGCGACGTGCTGGTCGTCCTGCCGCGGCTGCCGTCCGGGCTGGTTCTCGGGCGCGTGGCGTCCGTAGACCAGTGGCTGCGTGGTGTTCGAGCCGCCGGGTTCGGGCTCGTCCAGCAGGGCTCGTTCCCGGACGCCGACGACGGCGAACCGGCCGAGCGCGGACGCGGCGAGGAACACGATGACGACGCCGAGGCCGGTGAGTCCGGCGAGCTGTTCGGCGATCCGCTGCCCTTCGCCCGTGCCGAGCGGGGCGCCGACGCCCTGGGCGTCCCACAGCGGCGCGAGGAGCGGGCCGACGGCGAACCAGGCGCCGCCGAGCGTGGCCAGCCAGCCGCCGAACATGCCGGACACCCGGTTGGCGCTGAAGAGCAGTATGAGCCCGCCCAGGACGACGGCGGCGGCGGGCACGATGCTGAACTGCAGCCGGGCGGTGGTGTAGACCCAGGTGTCGTCCGGCGCGAAACCGAAGCCGAAATAGGGGCCGGCGAAGGGCAGCAGGCCGCCCCACAGGCCCAGCGGGATCAGCAGGATCCCGCTGAGGGCGCCCCGGGTGCGCGGGACTCGCATGGTCCCAGTCATGATCATTCCTCCTGACCGGGCTGTCCGATGTTGTTTTGGGACACCGTTTACCCCGAGCTGGGCGCTCCACACGGCCAGGAAACCCTCACTTGTCCCAAAAGGGGACATTTTCGAAGGGCACGGCAGGGAACGGCTCGGAGACAGGGCGAAGGTGGGAATGACCACAGAGGCGGCGCCGAAGGGGCGCCTGTCGCACCTGCGGGTCGGATAGCCCTGGTCAATCCATGTTTTCCAGCCATGGAGCGCTCTTTCCCTTGTATATGCGGTTGGGTAGGGTTGCCGCGTGACCACGTTCAGGATCGGTGAGGCGGCCGCGCTTCTCGGGGTCGGCGCCGGCACCGGCTCGCATCCCGGCGTGCTGGGCCGGGCGGGCTTCGAGGCGCCGTGAGGGAGCGGTCCGGAGCCGGGCGCCCGCCATGGATCCTGCTGCTGCCCGCGCTGGCGGGGCTGGGGTTCCTGGTGCTGCCGCTTTTCGGGCTGCTCGTCCGGGCGCCCTGGTCGACGCTCGGCACCCGGCTCATGCGGGCGCAGGTCCTGGACGCGCTGCGTCTCTCCCTGCTCAGCGCCACCCTCGCCACCTGCCTGTGCCTGGTGCTCGGCGTGCCGCTGGCCTGGACGCTGGCCCGCGTCCGCTTCCCCGGTGTCCGTCTCGTCCGCGCGCTGGTGACCGTGCCGCTGGTGCTGCCGCCGGTCGTCGGCGGTGTCGCGCTGCTGCTGGTGCTCGGACGGCGCGGCCTGGTCGGCGGCTGGCTGGACTCGGCGTTCGGGATCACGTTCCCGTTCACCACCGCCGGGGTCGTGCTCGCCGAGACGTTCGTCGCGATGCCGTTCCTGGTGATCAGCGTGGAGGGTGCGCTGCGCGCCGCCGACCTGCGCTACGAGGAGGCGGCCGCCACCCTCGGCGCCGGCCGCTGGACGGTCTTCCGCCGGGTCACGCTGCCGCTCGTCGCGCCCGGAGTGGCGGCCGGCGCCGTGCTGTGCTGGGCGCGGGCGCTCGGTGAGTTCGGTGCCACGATCACCTTCGCGGGCAACTTCCCCGGCCGGACGCAGACGATGCCGCTCGCCGTCTACCTGGCGCTGGAGACCGACCCGCAGGCCGCGATCGTGCTCAGCCTCGTCCTGCTCGCCGTGTCCGTCGTCGTCCTGGCCGCGCTTCGGGACAGGTGGGTGAACACCTCCACATGAGCGGGAGCACCGGGGACAGGGGGCTGGACGCGCGGCTCGTCGTGCGGCGCGCCGGGTTCGATCTCGACCTGGCGCTCACCGCCGCGCCGGGCGAGGTCGTCGCGCTGCTCGGGCCCAACGGCGCGGGCAAGAGCACCGCGCTGCGCGCGCTGGCCGGGCTCGTCCCGATGGCGGGCGGGTACATCCGGGTGGACGGCGAGGACCTGCGCCCGCTGCCGCCGGACCGCCGCGGCATCGGCATGGTCTTCCAGGACTACCTGCTGTTCCCGCATCTCAGCGCGTTGGAGAACGTCGCGTTCGGGCCGCGCTGCCAGGGCGCGGGCCGCCGCGCCGCCCGCCGCGTCGCCGCCGGATGGCTGAAGCGGGTGGGGCTCGCCGAATACGCCTCCGCCCGGCCCCGGGCGCTGTCGGGCGGGCAGGCGCAGCGCGTCGCCCTCGCCCGTGCGCTCGCCGTCGATCCGGGCCTGCTCCTGCTGGACGAGCCGCTCGCGGCCCTCGACGCCCACACGCGGCTGGAGATCCGGGCCGCGCTGCGCCGCCACCTCGCCGGGTTCGCGGGCGCGGCCGTGCTGGTCACCCACGACCCCCTGGACGCGATGGTGCTGGCCGACCGCATCGTGGTGATCGAGGACGGGCGCCTCGTCCAGCAGGGGACGCCCGCGGACGTCGCCCGCCATCCCCGCACCGGCTATGTGGCGCGGCTCGTCGGGCTGAACCTGTACCGGGGACGGGCGGAGGGCGGCACCGTGACGATCGGCGACGGCGACCGGACGCTGGACACGGTGGACTCCCTCGACGGTGAGGTCTTCATAGCCTTCGCGCCGTCCTCGGTGGCGCTGTACCGGACCCGTCCCGACGGCAGCCCCCGCAACCTCTGGCGCGCCCGGGTGGCGGCGGTCGAGCGGCAGGGGGACCGCGTCCGGGTGCGGCTCTGCGACCCGCCTTTCGACGCCGTCGCGGACGTGACCCCGGCGGCCGTGGCGGAACTCCAATTGTCGGAGGGCAGCGCGGTCTGGGCGGCTGTGAAGGCCACCGAGACCCACGTTTACCCAGCTTGAGCCGATCAAGGCCGGGAAGCGCCGGACGCCGCCCCGTCCCGCCCGACTCCAGGTGATAACAATCACAAAGCGGGCATGATGCCCCAAAAGTGGACGGGATTGGTCCAGACCAAATGGCAAAAACGACGGGTCTTGTTCATCATGCAAACATCCTGCGAACAGCTGAAGGAGTTGCCCGTGTCCATCCAGGTCCCCGGCCTCGACCAGGCCCCAACCGGCCACACCGAACTGATTGAGTGGGTGCGCGGGATCGCCGAGCTGACCGAGCCGGACCGCGTCGAGTGGTGTGACGGCTCGGACGAGGAGTGGGAGCGGCTGACCGGCCTCCTCGTCGAGCAGGGCACGCTCACACGGCTCGACCCGGCCAAACGGCCGAACAGCTTCCACGCCGCGTCCGACCCCACCGACGTGGCCCGCGTGGAGGACCGCACGTTCATCTGCTCCGAGAAGGAGGAGGACGCCGGTCCCACCAACAACTGGGTCGCGCCCGCCGAGATGAAGGAGACCCTGGACGGGCTCTTCGACGGTTGCATGAAGGGGCGCACCATGTACGTGGTGCCGTTCTGCATGGGCCCGCTGGGCGGCAACATCTCGCAGCTCGGCGTCGAGATCACCGACTCCGCCTACGTCGCGGTGTCCATGCGGATCATGACGCGGATGGGCGAGCGCGCGCTGCGGCTCATCGAGGAGCGCGGCTCGTTCGTCAAGGCCGTCCACTCCGTCGGCGCCCCGCTGGAGCCCGGCCAGCAGGACGCCAAGTGGCCCTGCAACTCCACCAAGTACATCACCCACTTCCCCGAGACCCGGGAGATCTGGTCGTACGGGTCCGGGTACGGCGGCAACGCGCTGCTGGGCAAGAAGTGCTACGCGCTGCGCATCGCGTCCACGATGGCCCGCGACGAGGGCTGGATGGCCGAGCACATGCTCATCCTGAAGCTGACGCCGCCCACCGGTGAGACCCGCTACGTCGCCGCCGCGTTCCCGTCCGCTTGCGGCAAGACCAACCTTGCGATGCTGGAGCCGACCATCCCGGGCTGGAAGGTCGAGACGATCGGCGACGACATCGCCTGGATGCGGTTCGGCGACGACGGCCGCCTCTACGCCATCAACCCGGAGGCCGGGTTCTTCGGTGTCGCGCCCGGTACCGGCGAGAGCACCAACTCCAACGCCGTGAAGACGCTCTGGGGCAACAGCATCTTCACCAACGTGGCGCTCACCGACGACGGCGACGTGTGGTGGGAGGGCCTCACCGACGAGCCGCCCGCGCACCTGACCGACTGGAAGGGCAACGACTGGACGCCGGACTCCGAGACCCCGGCCGCCCACCCGAACGCCCGCTTCACCACCCCGGCCGGGCAGTGCCCGATCATCGCCGACGAGTGGGAGGACCCCAAGGGCGTCCCGATCTCGGCGATCCTGTTCGGCGGCCGGCGCGCCTCCGCCGTCCCGCTCGTCACCGAGTCGTTCGACTGGCAGCACGGCGTGTTCCTCGGCGCCAACATCGCCTCCGAGAAGACCGCCGCCGCCGAGGGCGCCGTCGGCGAGCTGCGCCGCGACCCGTTCGCGATGCTGCCGTTCTGCGGCTACAACATGGGCGACTACTTCGGCCACTGGCTGGAGATCGGCAAGGCCACCGACGCCGAGAAGCTCCCGCGGATCTACTACGTCAACTGGTTCCGCAAGAACGCCGACGGCAAGTTCGTCTGGCCCGGCTTCGGGGAGAACAGCCGCGTCCTCAAGTGGATCGTCGAGCGGCTGAACGGCAAGGCCGACGCCGCCAAGTCCCCGATCGGGCACCTGCCGACCAGGGAGGCGCTCGACACCGACGGCCTCACCATCGACGACGCCGACCTGGAGATGCTCCTGTCGGTCGACACCGAGGTGTGGAGGCAGGAGGCCGCTCTCGTGCCGGAGTTCTTCGAGAAGTTCGGCGACCACATGCCGAAGGCGCTGTGGGACGAGTACCACGACCTGGTGCGCCGCCTGGAGAACTGACCCGGGGGCCCGGCACCGGGCCGGCACCGGCGTGACCCGAGGGCCGGGCGCGGACTTTGCGAAGTCCGCGCCCGGCCTTGGCGTTCCCCACGGGGAACGGCGGTTAGCACTGGAGGAAGTCCCCGTCCCGGAAGGCCCGGAATGTTCGACCTGATGACCCGCCACTGGTGGGTGCTCGCGCTGCGCGGCACGTTCGCGATCCTGTTCGGCATCATCGCCTGGGTGTGGCCGGGCATCACCGTCTTCACACTGGTGCTGCTGTTCGGCGCGTACGCCCTGGCGGACGGCGTGATCGCGGTGGTGCAGGCGGTCCGCGGGACGACCGGCGGGCCGCGCGGCCTGCTCGCACTGTCGGGGGCCGCCGGGATCGCGCTCGGCATCGCGGCACTGGTGTGGCCGGGCATCACCGCGTTCGTCCTGCTGATGCTGATCGCCGCGTGGGCGGTCGCCACCGGCGTGCTGGAGATCGTGGTCGCGCTCGCACTGCGCAAGGAGCTGAGGGGCGATTGGGTGTACGTGCTGACCGGCGCGATCTCGCTGCTGTTCGGGATCCTGCTGTTCGCGTGGCCGGTCTCCGGCGCGATCGCGATCGTCTGGCTGATCGGGCTGCTGGCGATCATGACCGGCGCCGCCATGATCGGCGTGGCGTTCCGGCTGCGCCGGCTCGGCCGGGCGTCCGGAGGGTACGGCCGGACGGGCCAGGCCGTCCGCTCCTAGCCGCCCGGTCCCGCGTCCCCGACGGAACCTCAAGTCTGGTTGAGGTCGCATAGGATGCGGGCCATGACACGGCTGGAACACCGGGTGCACGAACTGACCGTCGGGCAACTCGCCGAGCGCAGCGGCGTGGCCGTCTCGGCGCTGCACTTCTACGAGTCCAAGGGGCTGATCAGCAGCCGCCGGACGGCCGGCAACCAGCGCCGCTTCACCCGCGACACGCTCCGCCGCGTCGCGTTCATCAGGGTGTCGCAGCGCGTCGGCATCCCGCTCAGCGACATCCGCGCCGCGCTCGCCACCCTCCCCGAGGAACGCACCCCCACGGTCGCGGACTGGGCGCGCCTCTCCGAGACGTGGCGGAGCGACCTCGATGAGCGCATCCGGCAGCTCGAACGGCTCCGCGACGACCTCACCGACTGCATCGGCTGCGGCTGCCTGTCGATCAGCAAATGCGCCCTGGCCAACCCGTACGACCGCCTGGGCGACGAGGGCCCCGGCCCCCGCAGGCTCCTCACCGGCCGCCCCGCCGGGGACGCCCCGCCCGGGAAGGGCGGGGCGGCGGCGGACGCGCTGCCCGCGGCCTGCGTGGACGCCTGCACCTCCGCGGGCGCTCACGGCCACGCGGACTGACCCCCCGGTGCCGGTGTTCCTATGGTGCCGGTGGTCGCGGTGTCAGCGGCGGGGGGCGCGGACGTGGGGGTCGAAGCGGCGCGGGGTCGGTTCGCGGCCGGCCGGCTGGGCCGGCGCCGGGCGGGCCGGGATCTGCTCGATCGGCAGTTCCACGGCCTCGTCGGCGAGGGTGAACTTCTCGCCGTGATGCCACAGGGCGAGGCCCGGGCCGTCCAGCAGCTCGTAGCGGGCCTCCTCCCCGGTCACCCCGACCTTGATCAGATTGCCCCGGTAGCGCATCCGGAACGCCAGCCGGCTGATCCCGCCGGGCAGCCGCGGCGCGAACCGGAGCTCCCCCCTGCGGGCCCGCATGCCGCCGAACCCGGCGACGAGCCCGCTCCACGCCCCCGCCATCGAGGCGATGTGCAGGCCGTCGCGGGTGTTGTGGTTGAGGTCGTGCAGGTCCACCAGCGCGGTCTCGCCGAGGTAGTCGTGGGCCAGTTCCAGCTGGCCGACCTCGGCCGCGATGACGGCCTGGGTCTGCGCCGACAGTGAGGAGTCCCGGACGGTCAGCGCCTCGTAGTAGGTGAAGTTGCGCTCCTTCTGTTCGTCGGTGAACGCCTCCCCGCACAGGTGCATGGCGAGGACGAGGTCCGCCTGCTTGACGACCTGTTTGCGGTACAGGTCGAAGTAGGGGAAGTTCAGCAGCAGGGGGTAGTGGTCGGGTTTGGTGGACGCGAAGTCCCAGCGGGCGTGGTTGGTGAAGCTCTCGCTCTGCGGGTGGACGCCGAGCCGGTCGTCGTAGGGGATCAGCATGGCCGCCGCCGCGTCCCGCCACGACGCGGCCTCCTCGGCGTTCACCCCGAGCCGGTCGGCGACGTCCGGGTGGCGCATCGCCGTCTCGGCGGCCGCCTGCAGGTTCCGGCGCGCCATGAGGTTGGTGTAGACGTTGTTGTCCGCGATCGCGCTGTACTCGTCCGGGCCGGTGACGCCGTCGATGCGGAACACGCCGCCGACGTCGTGGTGGCCGAGGCTGCGCCAGAGCCGGGCGGTCTGCACCAGGATGTCGAGGCCGATCTCTCGCTCGAACTGCTCGTCCCGGGTGGCGTCCACATACCGGACGATGGCGTCGGAGACGTCGGCGTTGATGTGGAACGCGGCGGTTCCGGCGGGCCAGTAGCCGGAGCATTCCTGGCCCCGGATCGTCCGCCAGGGGAACGCGGCACCGTGCAGGCCGAGCTGGCGGGCGCGCTCGCAGGCCAGCGGCAGCGTCATGTGCCGCCAGGCGAGCGTGTCCGCCGCCGCGCTCGGGGACGTGTAGGTCAGCACGGGCAGGACGAACGTCTCGGTGTCCCAGAACGTGTGCCCGTCGTAGCCGGGCCCTGTCAGCCCCTTGGCCGGGATCATGCGGCGTTCCGCGCGCGCGCCCGCCTGCAGGATGTGGAACAGCCCGAACCGGACCGCCTGCTGGATCTCGGCGTCGCCCTCGACCTCGACGTCCGCCCCCTCCCAGAAGGCGTCGAGATACTCGCGCTGCTCGTTCAGCAGGCCGTCCCAGCCGGTCTGCCGCGCGCCCGCCAGCGCCCCGACCACCTGGTCGTGCAGCGCGGGCCGGGAGCGCCGGCTCGACCACCCGTACGCCAGATACTTGACGATGCAGAGTTTCTGCCCCGGCTCCAGCCGTGTCGCGATCGTCAGCCGGCCCACGTCCGGGGAGCTCTCGGTCTCGATCGCCATCGACTCGGGCCCGTCGATGTGGTGCGACATGCCGGCGGCCATCCGCAGCCCGCTCTGCCGCGTACGGTGCAGCAGCAGCACCTTGGTGCCGTTGGCGAAGTGCTCCTCGCTCACCAGCGGGCTGTCCAGGATCGCCGACGAGCGCGGGTCCTTGCCGCCGCCGGGCAGCGCCTCGTTGGCCACGAGCTCGGACTGGGCGACCACGCGGACCGCCTCGCCCACCGGCTCCACCTCGTAGCAGATCGCCGCGACGGCCCGCTGGGTCAGCGACACCAGCCGTACCGAGGTGACCTTGATCGTCTTGTCGGCGGGGGAGGTCCACTCGACGTGCCGGGTCAGCGTGCCCGCCCGCATGTCCAGCACCCGCTCGTGGTGGTGGACGCGGCCGTACCGCACGTCGAGCGGCTCGTCGTCCACCAGGAGGCGGATCACCTTGCCGTTGGTGACGTTGATGACCGTCTGCCCCGATTCGGGGTAGCCGTAGGCGGTCTCGGCGTGCGGCAGCGGGCGCAGCTCGAAGAACGAGTTCAGGTAGGTGCCCGGCAGGCCGTGCGGCTCTCCTTCGTCCAGGTTGGCGCGCATGCCGAGATGCCCGTTGGACAGCGCGAACACCGACTCGCTCTGCGCCAGCCGGTCCAGGCGCAGCTCCGGCTCGCGCACGCACCAGGGCTCCACCGTGAACACCGGCCGGTCGACGGCGATCCGCCCCTCCCGCTCGGTCACCGCTCCTCCAGCAGCTCGGACAGGTCGTCGACCACCACGTCGGCGCCGTGCTCGGCGAGCGCCTTCGCGTGCGCGTCGCCCACCCGGTTGACGCCCACCACGTACGCGAACCCGCCGGCCCGTCCCGCCTGGACACCGGCGAGCGCGTCCTCGAACACCACCGCCTTCTCCGCCGGGACGCCGAGCTCCCGCGCGCCCTCCAGGAACATGTCCGGGGCGGGCTTGCCGGGCAGGTGCCGCTCCGCCGCGACGACGCCGTCCACGCGGGCGTCGAACAGGTCGGTGATGCCGACCGTCCGCAGCACCTGGACGGTGTTGGCGCTCGACGACACCACCGCCGTCTTCAGCCCGGCCTTGCGCGCGGCGCGGACGTAGCCGATGGAGCCGTCGAAGGTCTCGACGCCCCTCTCCTCGATGATCTTGAGCATCAGGGCGTTCTTCCGGTTGCCGAGACCGCGGACCGTCTCCCGGTCCGGCGGATCGTCCGGATCGCCCTCCGGCAGCGTGATGCCGCGTGACGCGAGGAACGAGCGCGTCCCGTCCTCGCGCTTCTTGCCGTCGACGTACCGGCCGTAGTCGTCCACCGGGTCGAACTCGGTGTACGGCCCACCCGTCCTTTCCGCCCGTTCGCGCAGGTAGCCGTCGAACATCTCCTTCCACGCCGCGGCGTGGACGGCCGCCGTCCGGGTCAGCACACCGTCGAGATCGAACAGACACGCCGCCGCCGCGTCCGGCAGTCCCAGCATCCGCACCCCCTGGAATGTCACCATCGAAGAGAAGGCCGAAGACGATCCGCACCGCGAGATCCGTTCCCGTGCCGAGCGCCGGCATGGGGGCCCGGCCGCCCGAACGAGGGGATCGCGATCCGCGTACAACCCCTCGGTCAGGGTCGCACACGAGGAGGAGTGAGCCAATGCAGAAGGCGCGAATCGGCGTCACCGGGCTGGCGGTGATGGGCCGGAACCTCGCCCGCAACCTCGCCCGGCACGGACATCCCGTCGCCGTTCACAACCGCACCTCCAGCCGGACCAAGGCGCTGGTGGAGGAGTTCGGCGACGAGGGGACGTTCCTGCCGGCCGAGACGCCGGAGCGGTTCGTCGCCTCCCTGGAACGCCCCCGCCGGCTGGTGATCATGGTGAAGGCCGGCGCGCCGACCGACGCCGTCATCGACGAGTTCGCCCCGCTGCTGGAGCCCGGCGACATGATCGTGGACGGCGGCAACGCCCACTTCGCCGACACCCGCCGCCGCGAATCGGCCCTCCGCGAACGCGGCGTCCACTTCGTCGGCACCGGCATCTCCGGCGGCGAGGAGGGCGCGCTGCACGGCCCGAGCATCATGCCGGGCGGCTCCGCCGAGTCCTACGCGGCGCTCGGCCCGCTGCTGGAGGACATCGCCGCCAAGGTGGACGGGACGCCCTGCTGCACCCACGTCGGCCCCGACGGCGCCGGGCACTTCGTCAAGATGGTGCACAACGGCATCGAATACGCCGACATGCAGCTGATCGCCGAGTCCTACGACCTGCTCCGGTACGCCGCCGGGCTCGAACCCGCCGGGATCGCCGAGGTCTTCCGCACCTGGAACACCGGCCGGCTGGAGTCCTATCTGGTCGAGATCACCGCCGAGGTCCTCGCGCACACCGACGCGTCCACCGGCAAGCCGTTCGTGGACGTCGTCCTCGACCGGGCCGAGCAGAAGGGCACCGGCCGCTGGACCGTCCAGACCGCCCTTGACCTCGGCGTCCCGGTCGGCGGAATCGCCGAGGCCGTCTTCGCCCGCTCCGTCTCCGGCCATGCCGCCCTGCGCGAGGCCGCCCGGGACCTGCCCGGCCCGTCCCGCGGCGCCGCCGCCGGCTCCGGCTTCGCCGACGCCGTCGAGAAGGCCCTCTACGCGTCCAAGATCGTCGCGTACGCGCAGGGCTTCCACGAGATCCAGGCGGGCAGCGCCGAGTACGGCTGGAACATCGACCTCGGTGCGATGGCCACGATCTGGCGTGGCGGCTGCATCATCCGCGCCCGCTTCCTGGACCGCATCCGCGCCGCCTACGAGGCCGACCCGCAGACCCCCACGCTGCTGACCGACGGCCACTTCGCCGAGGCCGTGGGCGACGCCCAGGACGCCTGGCGCGACGTCGTCGCCACCGCCGCCCGCCTAGGCATCCCGGCGCCCGGCTTCGCCACCGCCCTGGCCTACTACGACTCCCTGCGCGCCGGCCGCCTCCCGGCCGCGCTCACCCAGGGCCAGCGCGACTACTTCGGCGCCCACACCTACCGCCGCGTCGACCGCGAGGGCACTTTCCACACCCTCTGGGGCGGTGACCGTACCGAGGTCACCGGGTGAGGAACCTTGATGCTCTGGGCGTCACGGGACCGGAATGGCAAGAGATCGGCGAGATGCTCGATCCGGTGGCGGCCGGAATCGGGGCGGTCGCGGTGTGCGCCGGGAAGCGCCGGTGACGCGGGCAGTGGGCGATTGGGGGCAGGATGGAGGGGTGAGCCTGATCGATGAACTTCCCTCCGGAAACGACGCCGACGCCGATTCGCTGTTCGAGGCGTTCGAGCGGTGGGTGTCGGGGCGCGGGATCACGTTGTATCCCGCGCAGGAGGAGGCGCTCATCGAGGTCGTCTCGGGCGCGAACGTGATCCTGTCGACGCCGACCGGGTCGGGGAAGAGCCTGGTGGCGGCGGGGGCGCTGTTCGCGGGGCTCGGGAGGGATCAGGTCGGGTTCTACACCGCGCCGATCAAGGCGCTGGTGTCGGAGAAGTTCTTCGACCTGTGCGAGATGTTCGGGCGCGAGAACGTCGGGATGATGACCGGCGACGCCAGCGTGAACGCGGACGCGCCGATCATCTGCTGCACCGCCGAGGTGGTGGCGAACATCGCGCTGCGGGACGGTGCCGACGCCGACATCGGCGTCGTCGTCATGGACGAGTTCCACTTCTACGCCGAGCCCGAGCGCGGGTGGGCGTGGCAGATCCCGCTGCTGGAACTGCCGCAGGCGCAGTTCCTGCTGATGTCGGCCACCCTGGGGGACGTCTCGTTCTTCCAGAAGGACCTCATGCGGCGGACGGGACGGCCGACGGCGCTGGTGACGTCGGCGGAGCGGCCCGTCCCGCTGATCTACGACTACCGGGTGACGCCGCTGCACGAGACGATCGAGGAGCTGCTGGCCGAGCAGAAGGCGCCGGTGTACCTGGTGCACTTCACGCAGGCGGCGGCGATCGAGCGGGCGCAGGCGCTGATGAGCGTCAACGTGTGCACCAAGGCGGAGAAGGCGCGGATCGCGGAGCTGATCGGCAACTTCCGGTTCACCACGAAGTTCGGGCGGAACCTGTCGCGGTTCGTCCGGCACGGGATCGGGGTGCACCATGCCGGGATGCTGCCCAAGTACCGGCGGCTGGTGGAGCGGCTCGCGCAGGCCGGCCTGCTCAAGGTGATCTGCGGGACCGACACCCTGGGGGTGGGGGTGAACGTGCCGATCAGGACCGTGGTCTTCACCGCGCTCAGCAAGTACGACGGGCATCGGGTGCGGCGGCTGCGGGCGCGGGAGTTCCACCAGATCGCCGGGCGGGCGGGACGGGCCGGGTTCGACACGGTCGGGTTCGTCGTCGCGCAGGCGCCCGAGCACGTGGTGGAGAACGAGAAGGCGCTCGCCAAGGCGGGCGACGATCCGAAGAAGCGGCGGAAGGTGCAGCGCAAGAAGCCGCCCGAGGGGTTCGTCGGCTGGGACGAGGACGTCTTCAAGAAGCTGCAGGAGGCCGAGCCGGAGATGCTCCGGTCGCGGTTCCAGGTGAGCCACGCGATGCTGCTGTCGGTGATCGCGCGGCCGGGCAACGCGTTCCAGGCGATGAAGCGGCTGCTGACCGACAACCACGAGGAGCCGGCCGCGCGGCGCAGGCACATCTCCCGGGCGATCGCCATCTACCGGTCGCTGCTTGCGGGCGGGGTCGTGGAGGTGCTGCCCGAGCCCGACGAGCAGGGCCGGTACGCGCGCGTCACCGTGGATCTCCAGGAGGACTTCGCGCTCAACCAGGCGCTGTCGACGTTCGCGCTGGCGGCGTTCGAGGTCCTCGACCCGGCGTCGCCGTCGTACGCGCTGGACGTCCTGTCGGTGATCGAGACGACGCTGGACGACCCGCGGCAGATCCTCGCGGCGCAGGTCAACAAGGCGCGGGGCGAGGCCGTCCAGGCGATGAAGGCCGAGGGCATCGAGTACGAGGAGCGGATGGAGCTGCTCCAGGAGGTCGACCATCCGAAGCCGCTGGAGGACGAGCTCGGCGCCGCGTACGAGATCTACCGGGCCGGGCACCCGTGGGTCGGCGACCATCCGCTGCGTCCGAAGTCCGTCGTGCGCGACATGTACGAGCGGGCGATGACGTTCACCGAGTACATCGGGTACTACGAGCTGGCGCGGGCGGAGGGTCTCGTCCTGCGGTACCTGTCGGGGGCCTACAAGGCGCTGCAGCAGACCGTGCCGGAGTCGATCAAGACCGATGACCTGATCGACCTGATCGAGTGGCTGGGCGAGCTGGTCCGGCAGGTCGACTCCAGCCTCCTGGACGAGTGGGAGCAGCTCGCGAACCCCGCCGAGGAGGACCTGGACGAGCCGATCGAGGAGCGGGTCACGAAGGTGACCGCGAACGCGCGGGCGTTCCGGGTGCTGGTCCGCAACGCGCTGTTCCGGCGGGTGGAGCTGGCCGCGCTGGAGCGCTACGACCAGCTGGGCGAGCTGGACCCCGACTTCGGTGCGGACGCGTGGGCGGACGCGATGGACGGCTATTTCGCCGAGCACGAGGAGCTGCTCACCGGCGCCGACGCGCGCGGGCCGAAGCTGCTGCGGATCGAGGAGGTCCCGCAGGACGCGCTGTGGCGGGTCCGGCAGGTGTTCGACGACCCGGAGGGGCATCATGACTGGGGGATCAGCGCCGAGGTCGACCTCGCGGGCTCGGACCAGGAGGGCGAGGCCGTGATCCGGGTGACCGGCGTCGACCGGATGTAGGGGAGGCGGTACATGCTGCGGATCGCGGTGGCGCAGTTCGCGCCCGGTGTCGACAAGGACGAGAACCTGGCGGCGGTCGGGAAGCTCGCCGGTGAGGCGGCCGGGCGCGGCGCGCGGGTCGTGGTGTTCCCCGAGTTCGCCATGTTCACCGCGCCGGCGATGGACGGCCGGTTCGCCGAGTCCGCCGAGCCGCTCGACGGCCCGTTCACCGGCGCGCTCGGCGACCTGGCCCGGCGGTACGGCGTGCACGTCGTCGCGGGCATGAACGAGCGGCTGGACGAGCCCGGACGCATCTCCAACACGCTCGTCGCGGTGAGCCCGGCGGGGGAGATCGTCGCCGAGTACCGCAAGCTGCACCTGTACGACGCGTTCGGGTACAAGGAGTCGGAGCTGGTCAGGCCCGGCGACATCACCGACCCGGAGACGTTCACCGCCGACGGCGTCACGTTCGGCATGCAGACCTGCTACGACGTCCGGTTCCCGGAGGTGACGCGGCGGATCGTGGACGCCGGCGCCGACGTCCTGGTGCTGCCCGCCGACTGGGTGCCGGGCCCGCTCAAGGAGGACCACTGGCGGACGCTGGTCCGGGCCCGCGCGATCGAGAACACGATCTACGTGGCGGCCGCCGGCCAGTGCGCCCCGACGGGCGCCGGCAACAGCATGCTCGTCGATCCGATGGGCGTGGTCACGGCCGCGCTGGGGGAGGGGCCGGGCGTCGCGTGCGGGGAGGTCTCGCCGGAGCGGATCGCCGCCGTCCGGGAGAAGAACCCGGCGCTCGGCCTGCGCCGCTTCACGGTGACCTGGACCGAGTAGACCCGTAGCGCACCCCGGAGCCGCCCGTATCGGCTTGACGATTGAGTGAGTGCTCACTCAAGATGGTGGGACGGCGACACGGGGAGGCGCGACGATGGCGGATCGGCGGTTCCGGTTCGGAGTGATGGCGGCCTGGGGACGGGACGGCGCGGACTGGGCGGCCCAGGCGCGCCGCGCCGAGGAACTCGGCTACGCGACGCTGCTGACACCCGACACGTCCGGCACGGCCATGCCCGCGGCGGCCCTCGCCGCGGCGGCGGGCGCCACGAGGACGCTGCGGGTCGGCACGTTCGTGCTCTCCGCGGCGACGCGGCCCGCGCACATGATCGCCTGGGAGGCCGCCTCGATGGCGTTCGCCACCGGTGACCGCTTCGAGCTGGGAATCGGCGCCGGCCGTCCCGGCGGGGAGGATGACGCGGCGCTCTTCGGCGTCCCCTACGGGTCGCCCGCCGAGCGGTTCGCCCAGGTGGAGCGGGTGCTCGACGCCGTCGAGCGACCGCCCGGCGGACTGTTCGCCGGAACGGGCCGCCGGCCGCGGGTGCTCGTCGCCGCGTCCCGGCCGCGGATGCTCGGGCTGGCGGCGCGGCGGGCGGACACGGTCGCGTTCGGCGTCCCGCCGCTGACGGACGACGCGCGGCTCGCCGAGTACGTGGCCGTCGTCCGGGCGGCGGCGGGGGAGCGGTTCGACGATCTCGAACTGTGCACGCAGGTGCACGTCGTCGGCGACGAGGTGCCCGGATGGCTGAGCGCCCGGATGGGCGTTGACCCGGCGGCCATGGCGAGGTCCGACGCGATCGCCAAGCTGTCCGGGACACCCCGCGAGATGGCCGGCACGCTCGCCCGGCGGCGGGACGAGCTGGGTGTGTCGTACGTGTCGGTCGCGTCCGCGTTCATCGAGGAGTTCGCGCCCGTGGTGGAACTGCTCGCCGGACGGTGACCGCGGGCCGGGACGGCCGCGTATCAGGGCGTCCCGCGACGCCCGGCTCGGCGGCCGGTCATCCGGTCACGCGGCCCTGGCGGTGAGCAGCCGCCGGATGTGTGCGCGCAGTTCCTCGACGTCCGCGCCCGCCTCCGTCGCGAGCCGCACCGACAGGAAGCCGTCGTCGTGCAGGACGCCGAGCAGGACGTGCCCGCTGCCGATCTGTTTCTGCTTGAGCCGGAGCGCGTGCCGCAGGCTCAGCTCCAGGGACTTCTTCGCCTTCGGTGTGAACGGGAGGTGCCCGGTCCGGGGGCGGCCCGGCTTCGCGGCGGGGACGTCGAGGGCGCCCTCGCCGAAGCTCTGCTCGGTGGCCTCCCGGACGGCGTCGAGGTCGATGCCGATCGCCCGCAGCGCGTCGGGGTCGAGGGCGTCTCCGCCGGGCCGGCCGGCGCGGGCGATCCTGGCCCGCAGGTCGCCGGCGGTGAGCCCGTGCTCGCGCAGGGCGCGCCCCGTCGCGTCGTCGCCCGCCGCCAGGGACAGCAGGATGTGCTCGGTGCCGATGCGCTCGTCGCGCAGCTCCCGCGCCTCCTTCTGGGCGCCGATGACGGCCTCGCGGGCGGCCAGCGTGAAACGCTCGAACATCTCGCTACTGCTCCTTCTTCAGAAGGCGGCGCCCGCCGCCGTGCTTCTTGTGGACGGCCTGCCTGCTCACGCCGAGGCAGACCGCGATCTCCTGCCAGGACCAGCCCTGGTCGCGGGCGCTGGCGACCTGCAGCGCCTCCAGCCGCTCGGCCAGCTCGCGCAGCGCCCGCACGGCCCGCAGGCCCACCGCCGGGTCCCGGCTGCTCGCCTCCTGGGCGAGCGTCACTCCATCGCTCATGATGTCAATGTAGGTTGACAGCCGGAGTGTGTCAACCGATGTTGACGCGAAGGCGGGGTCAGCGGACGGTCAGCAGCGTGGTGAGCAGGTCGTCCAGGCTGATCAGGCCGGCGATGCGGCCGTCCGGGGCGATGGCCAGGCCCAGATGGCTGTGATGGGCCCTGAGGGTGGTGACGGCCTCGCCGACCGGGGTACCGGCCGGCAGCGCGGGCACCGGGTGCGCCAGTTCCCCGGCGGGTGTCGCCCGGCCCCGCGCGCGGGCCAGGTAGGCGTCGCGGACGTGCACCATCCGGGCCTGGCCCGGCCCGCCGGAACCGCGCACCATGAGCCGGATGTGCCCGGTGCGGGCGGCGGTGTCCACGACCTCCTGCGGGGACGCCGTGGCCGGGACCGACACGATGTCCGAGACGGGGACGACGAGGCCGGCCAGCGGGGCGCGCGGCGCGTCCAGCGCGGTGGTGAGCAGCGTCAGCTCGTTCTCCCCGATCAGCCCGAGCCGCCGCGACTCCAGCGCGATGCTGCGCAGCTGCTCGGGCGTCCGCGACACCTTCCGCGCGTCGGCCGGCCGGACGCCGGCCATGCGCAGCAGCAGGTTCGTCGCGCCGTTCAGCGCCGCCAGCACCGGGCGGACGACGGTCGCGAACGCGCGGAACGGCAGGCCCAGCACGATCGCCGAGCGTTCCGGGTCGGCGATCGCCCACGACTTCGGCGCCATCTCGCCCACGACCATGTGCAGGAACGTCACCAGCGCCAGGGCCAGCACGAACGCGACCGCGTGCGCGGCCCCCGCCGGGAGGCCGGCCTTGTGGAACAGCGGGGTCAGCGCCCCCGCGAACACCGGCTCGGACACCAGGCCGAGACCGAGCGAGCACATCGTGATGCCGAGCTGCACGCCCGCCAGCGTCAGCGACAGCTCGTCGATGCCGGCGACGGCGGCGCCCGCGCCCCGCCCGCCGCGCGCCGCCGCCCGCTCCAG